>JBBKVZ010000127.1:0-6786 GCA_037968715.1 Pseudomonas sp. | reverse complement strand
GCTAAAAACATAGCAGAAGTTGTTAATCAGAGCTGTATTGGCGTTTTGCACCTTTGGTAATTGCCGCGCCGCCACCCGTCCGTGCATATCGCCGCCACCCGCGCTGCAGCGGATACCCGTAGGATGGGCCTTGGCCCACCGTGTAGCGTGGTACTGGGCATAAATTGCATTGCCTGTTTTTTGGTGGGCCAAGGCCCACCCTACGCCCTCCCTACGCAGCATCCTGCGCTCGGCCATGGCGCCATCGTTGCACTGACGAACACTCGTAGGGTGGGCCTCGGCCCACCGCCACTAACCCGGTGGCTCGCCTCCGGGTAGGTTTGCTGCGCTGTGGCCGCCGGCCCAGTCGGCGGGTAGCAGGCCTTGGCGCACATGGCGATGAAAGCTGGAATAGGGCCAGTCCTGCACTCGCTCGACCAAGCCATGTTTGACTGGGTTGTAGTGCAGGTAATCGAGGTGCCGTTGTAGGTCGTCGGCATCGCGAATCTGGTGCTCCCAATAGCGGCGTTGCCAGAGGCCTTTTTCCCGTTTGTGCTGCTGGCTTTGGCTAAGCCGAGCCGCCAGCGGTAAGCCCCGGGAGAAACTACTTTTCAGCAGGTTCCAGCGCTGCGGGTAATTGTTGTCGTGTGCCGGTAGCGTCCACAGCGCGTGCAGGTGCTCGGGCAAGACGCAGATGGCCAGTGTGGTGAAGGGCAGGGTGGCTTGGGTGATGGCATAGGCTTGGCGCAAGCGGGCGATCTCATCCACCAGCAGGCTGGAGCGGCGATCAGCCAGCGCTACGGTGAAGAAGAAACAGCCACCGGGGACAAAACTGCGGCGATAGTTGGGCATGTCGAGGCATCCTTGCCGTGACTTGTGGGGGGTAAAACGAGCGTAGTCGTTGAATGGCGTTGATGCGTAGGGTGCCAATGCGGGTGGGCGTAGGGTGGGCCTTGGCCCACCAATATTAATACAGTCACCAGTGCAGATCGTTTCGGTGGGCCAAGGCCCACCCTACGTCATCGCCAGTTGCCGGCGGCGCATTAGCCAGTAAGCAGCGGGAATTACCAGCAACGACAGCAGCGGTGCGCTGAGCATGCCGCCGATCATCGGTACGGCGATGCGGCTCATCACTTCGCTGCCGGTGCCGCCGCTCCACAGAATCGGCAGCAGACCGGCGATGATCACCGCCACCGTCATGGCTTTGGGCCGCACCCGTTGCACGGCGCCTTCCTCAATAGCGCGGTACAGGCCCGCCAGCGAGCTGTCGCCGCGTGCTTGGGCATGGGTCCAGGCGTTTTTCAAATACAGCAGCATGATCACCCCAAATTCGGCGGCCACCCCGGCCAAGGCGATAAAGCCGACGCCGGTGGCCACCGACAGGTTGAAACCCATCCAGTACAGCAGCCAGACCCCACCAGTCAGGGCAAAGGGCAGGGTCAGCATGATCAACAAGGCTTCATCGAAACGGCCGAAGGTCAGGTAGAGCAGCACGAATATAATCAGCAGGGTGGCCGGTACCACCAATTTAAGCCGCGCATTGGCCCGCTCGAGAAACTCGAACTGGCCTGAGTAGCTGAGGCTCATGCCGGGTGCCAGAGTCACCGACTTGTCCACCGCCACGCGCAAGTCGGCCACTACGGCGGCCAGGTCGCGCTCGCGCACATCGATATACACCCAGCCGGACAGCCGTGCATTTTCGCTTTTGAGCATGCTCGGGCCGTTATTCACGCGCACCTTGGCCACCGTGCCGAGGGTGATCTGTAAGCCTTGCGCGGTGTAGATCGGCAACTGGGCGAGGGCCTCGGGTGAGTCGCGCCATTCGCGTGGGTAACGCAGGCTGATCGGGTAGCGCGCCAAGCCTTCGACAGTTTCGCCGATATTTTGCCCGCCGATGGCACTGGCCACGATGGCCTGCACATCGCTGATATTTAGGCCGTAACGGGCGGCCGCCCGCCGGTCGATATCGACGTCGATATAGCGCCCGCCGGTTAGCCGTTCGGCCAGCGCTGAGCTAACTCCGGGCACAGTCTTGGCGGCTTGTTCCACCGCTTGGGTGATCCGGTCGATTTCGGCTAAGTCGCTGCCCGCCACCTTGACCCCAATTGGGCTCTTGATGCCGGTGGCGAGCATGTCGATGCGGTTGCGAATCGGCGGAATCCAAATGTTAGTCAGCCCCGGTACCTTGACCGTGCGGTCCAGCTCGGCGACCAGTTGCTCGGGGGTTAAGCCGGCGCGCCATTGTTCTTTGGGTTTGAACTGAATGGTGGTCTCGAACATCTCCAGCGGCGCCGGGTCGGTGGCGGTGTCGGCGCGACCGGCCTTGCCGAATACGTGGGCCACTTCGGGAATGGTCTTAATCAGCCGGTCGGTTTGTTGCAGCAGTTCGCTGGCTTTTTGCGCCGACAGCCCCGGCAGCGCCGAGGGCATATACAGCAAGTCGCCTTCATCCAGCGCCGGCAGGAATTCGCCGCCCAACCGGGCCAGCGGCCACAGCGTGGTGAGCAGCAACAACAGCGCGAGCAGTAAGGTGCTGCGCGGGTATTTAAGCACCCGCGCCAGCGCCGGTCGGTACAGGTAGATCAGCCCACGGTTGAGCGGATTGTTCAGCTCCTTAGGGATGCGCCCGCGAATCCAGTAGCCCATCAGCACCGGCACCAAGGTTACCGACAGCCCAGCGGCAGCGGCCATGGCGTAGGTTTTGGTAAACGCCAGCGGGCCGAACAAACGGCCCTCTTGCGCCTGCAAGGTAAACACCGGAATAAATGACAGGGTGATACTCAACAGGCTGTAATAGAGCGCTGGGCCAACTTCGCCGGCGGCGGCGGTGAGCACTTGCCAGCGGGTTTCGCCCTGCAGCGTTGCGTCGGGATGCTCGGCGTGCCAAGGCTCGATTTGTTTGTGGGCGTTTTCGATCATCACCACGGCCGCGTCGACCATGGCGCCGATGGCGATGGCGATGCCGCCCAGCGACATGATGTTGGCATTGATGCCCTGATAGCGCATCACGCTGAACGCCAACAGCACGCCCACCGGCAGCGCGACTATGGCCACCAAGGAGGAACGCAGGTGGCCGAGAAACAGCAGGCAAACCAGCGCCACCACCGCGAACTCTTCGAGCAGCTTGTAGCTGAGGTTATTCACCGCGCGTTCGATCAACTGGCTGCGATCGTAAGTGGTGACGATCTCGACCCCGGCCGGCAGGCTCTTCTTTAGCTCTTCAAGCTTGCTCTTCACCGCCGCGATGGTTTCTCGGGCGTTTTTGCCGCTGCGTAAAATCACCACGCCGCCGACGGTTTCACCTTCGCCATCCAGCTCGGCAATCCCCCGGCGCATCTCCGGGCCCAATTGAATACGGGCGACATCGCCGAGGCTGATCGGCACGCCGGCGGCAGTCAGCTGCAAAGGAATGGCGCGAAAGTCGTCGAGGCTTTGCAGGTAGCCCGAGGCGCGCACCATGTACTCGGCTTCGGCCAGCTCCAGTACGCCGCCGCCGGTTTCCTGATTGGCATTGCCAATGGCGGCCACCACCTGTTGCTGGGTAATCCCTAAGGTGCTCATGCGTAACGGGTCGAGCACCACTTGGTACTGCTTGACCATGCCGCCGATACTGGCCACCTCGGCGACGTTGGTCAGGGTTTTCAGCTCGTACTTGAGGAACCAGTCTTGCAGGCTGCGCAGTTGCGCGAGGTCATGCTTACCGCTGCGATCGACCAGCGCGTATTGATAAATCCAGCCAACACCATTGGCGTCCGGGCCGAGCGCCGGTTTGGCCGCCGCCGGCAAACGGCTCTGTACTTGGCTGAGGTATTCGAGCACCCGCGAGCGGGCCCAGTACAGGTCGGTGCCATCCTCGAACAACACATACACGAAGCTGTCGCCGAAGAACGAATAACCGCGCACGGTCTTCGCCCCCGGCACGCCGAGCATGGTGGTGGCCAGCGGATAGGTGACTTGGTTTTCGACAATTTGCGGCGCTTGCCCGGCAAAGGGCGTGCGGATAATAACTTGCACGTCGGAGAGATCTGGCAGGGCATCAATCGGTGTGCTGCGTACCGACCAAATGCCCCACGCGACCACGAACAGGGTGGCCAGCAGCACCAGAAAACGGTTGGCCACTGACCAGCGAATAAGGGCGGCGATCATGGCTGCATTGCTCCGTGGTTACTGTGCTCTGATGGCTGCTCGGCGGGCGCTGCTGGCGCAGGCTCGGCGGGCATCGCCATGCTCGGCAGCGGGGTGACTTGCAGGCCGGTCAAGCTGGCTTCGGAGTCGAGCAGGAACTGCCCAGAGGCCACCACCTGCTGACCCTCCGTGAGGCCGGCGAGGATGCTCACCTGACCGTCGGCTTCGGCGCCGAGGCGCACCTCGACCGGACGAAAGCGGCCGTCCTCTTCGGCAAGCATCACTAGGTTGCGTTTGCCGCCACGAATCACCGCTTCACTGGGTATCTGCAGCACCTCTTGGTTGGCGTCTTGGCGCAGCCACACTTGTGCGCTCATGCCCGGCCGCAAGCGGCCGTCGGGGTTGGCCAGCTCGACGCGCACGCGCAGGCTGCGGCTTTGCGCGTTGGCATCTGGCAATACGCTGGCGACCTTGCCGTGCAGGGTTTCACCGGGGAATGCCGGTAAGTGCGCGGTCACCGGTTGACCATTTTCCAGCGTGCCGGCCTGCGCCTCGGGCACCGCCACCTCCAGCCAAACCACGCTCAGGCCGTTGATCCGCGCCAGTGGCGCGCCACTGGCCAGAGTCATTCCTGCGCGCACATCCAGTTGCTGCAACACCCCGGCAATCGGGCTGCGCAGGGTGGTTAACGGTTGCACCCGGCCGCTGCGCTCAACCTCGCTAAGCAGCGCAGCGGGCATGCCCAACAGGCGCAGGCGTTGCCGCGCGGCGTTGGTTAGTTGTGTTTCGCCGCTGCGCCGCAGGGCCAAAAACTCCTCTTGGGCGGCTGCCCACTCGGGTACCAACAAGTCGGCCAATGGCGCGCCGGCGGCCAGCACGTCGCCGGGGGCGAGGTTATAGGTGCGCTCAACAAAACCGCTGGCGCGGGTTTGCACTAACGCTACATCACGCTCGTTAAAGGTCAGCACACCGCTGGCCGGCAGCGTTTGCTGCAACGGCGCACGGCTGACGCGGGCCAAACGCATGCCGAGATTCTGCTGGATGCCGGCGGCAATCGACACGCTGGCGGTCTGCTCGCCGCCGTCGGCGTAGCGCGGCACCAGTTGCATGTCCATAAATGGCGACTTGCCCGGACTGTCGAACTTTTGCAGCGGATACATTGGGTCAAACCAATACAGCACCTGCTGTTCGGCGGGTGCGGTGGGCTCAGCCACGCTGGCCGCCTCGTTGTGCTGGGCTGGCGAGGTCGTTGCGGTGGCCAGCCAATAGCCGCTGCCAGCGCCGACGGCCAGCAGCAGAACACTTAGGGTGGCATTCGGCCAAATAGAACGCGTCATGGATATTGCTCCCCGTAGTTAAATTGCAGCCAGGTGCTGGTCAGGGCCAGTTGGCCTTGCAGGTCGAGATATTTGAGTTGGTTGGCGATCAGTTCGCGGCGGGCGTCGAGCACGGCGGTGAGGGCGTTTTTGCCGGCGGCGTAACTGGCTTGGCTGAGGCGAACTTTGTCTTCGGCCAAGGGGATCAGGCTGTCTTGGCTGCGGGCGACGGCGCGCTGCAGGCGCTGGTGCTGGGCCAGTTGGTCGCGCAGCAGTTGCTCTTGCTCGCGGGCCGTGGCGTGCTGCTGGGCTTGTAACTGGTTGACCTCGGCCAAACGTGCAGCAATTTTTGGTGCTTGGCGGCTGCTGGTAAACAGCGGTAAGTCGAGGCTGAATTTAACGCTGAGCATGTCGCCATACTCGGCGCCGCGTTTTTGGTAGTCGACCTCCCAACTCCAGTCTGAGCTTTTCTCCGCTTGGGCTTGGCGCACCAGTGCTTCGGCCTCGCGGGTGAGCGGCGCATAGGCGGCCACTTGCGGGTGCTGCGCTTGGCGGGCGAAGTAGCGCTGGGCGTCGACGGACCACTGCGGTAGCGGCCCGCTCAATGCTTGCTGGCCCTGCTCACCAATCCAGCGGCTCAGGGCGGCCTGCGCCTGGCTGAGTTGCTGGCTGAGTTGGTCGTGTTCCTCCTCCAGCAATGCAGCCTCTTGTTGCGGGGCAATGATATCGGCCGCTTGGCCACGCCCACCGGCCAATTGCGCCTTGACCGTGGCGGCAAACAGGCGGTTTTGCTGAGTGAACGCGGCGAACTGCGCCAGCTTGCGTTGCAGGGTGTAGCTGGCGATCCACGCTTGGGCGGTTTGTAGGCGCACCTGCAAACGCTCGATCACGCTGGCGGCGGCTGCGCTGTCGATGGCTGCCGCAGCACTGTCGCGGCGCGCCTGACGCTTGTCGCTGCTGGGCATCTCCTGCATGACCCCGAGCATCTGCATGGTCATTGGCTCGGCATCCAGCTGAAAACTATTGTTGCCCTCGTAGGGCACGTTTTGCAGGCCAAATAACAGTTTTGGGTCGGGCAGTTCGCCGGCCGGTATGGCCGCGTATTCGGCGGCCTGGACGCGGGCGGCTTGAGCCGTGAGGCTGGGTGCGTTGTGCTCAGCCAGTTGCAACGCCTGAGTAAAACTCAGCGCCTGAGCCAGATTTGGCAAGCTCAGCAACAGGCTAGCCAGCAGCAGCGCGTAGGGTGAGCTGGTGGTGGGACGAAGGCTGGACATGGCAGCTATTCCTTGAATGATCCGGCAGCACCGGCCAAGTCATAGGACTCAACAGGCGTGCGCACACGTCAGCCGCAGGCCATAGCCGGCGG
>JBBKVZ010000126.1:0-16910 GCA_037968715.1 Pseudomonas sp. | reverse complement strand
AGCCGCGCCACCACTAAGCCAAGCGCGCCATTGGCATGCCCGGCAGTTCGCAGCCACATCGCAATGCAGCGGTTCGCTATACGCTGTTTCTGCTGGGTTGGCTGAGCGTATTGCTGGGAGTGCTGGGTATATTTCTCCCGGTACTGCCCACCACACCTTTTCTGCTCCTGGCCACGGCCTGCTTCATGCGCAGCTCGCCACGCTTCTATAATTGGCTGATAGATCACTCATATTTGGGACCGTGGATTCACGGCTACCTAGATGGCAACGGCATACCTATGCGCGCCAAGGTTTACGCTATTGTATTGATGTGGTCCAGCATCGCACTCTCTTGCTATTTGCTGCCCTTTATCTGGGCCAGAATCTTGATGCTCATCAGTGCAATACTGGTAACGCGATACATCCTGCGGCAAAAGAATTTGCCGCCAGTTGGCCTATAAGCCATGAGCGCAGACATGCACGGGCGAAAAAACTACACGGCAATATTTCAGCGCGCGCACATAGGGCTTAAGTCTGCCTTGGTGTTAGGCCTGCTGGCCTGTATAGCGCTCAGCCAAGCTAACTGGGACTTTGACTTAATTATCCGCAACGCGGAAAAGCGCTATGGCAACATAGGCATCGGCAAAAATCGTATTGAAGAATGGAACACGCTGATCAACAGCAACCTTAATGCTGACGACAACAAAAAGCTGACCGAGGTTAATCGCTTTTTTAATCGACAGCTGCGCTTTGTTGACGACAACCAGAACTGGCACCAGAACGATTACTGGGCCACGCCCATCGAAGCCTTGGTAAAGGGCGCTGGCGACTGCGAAGACTATGCCGTTGCTAAATATTTCACCCTGCGCCGCCTTGGCATACCAAGCGAAAAGCTGCGCATTACTTATGTTAAAGCCCTCAGGTATAACCAAGCCCATATGGTGCTGACCTACTACAGCACACCCAAGACCATACCCTTGGTGCTCGACAATCTGATTGGCGAAATTCGTCCCGCATCACAACGTAAAGACCTACTGCCGGTTTACGCCTTTAACGCAGAAGGCTTGTATCTGCCCGGTGCTGCCGGTGACAAGCGCGCCGGTGACAGCAAGAAACTCTCACGCTGGCAAGATCTACTAAAAAAAATGCGCGAAGAAGGCTTCGCCATTGGCGAGGGTTAGGAGAACTCCATGTCATTACTCAAACAATTATTCTTGGCCATCTGCCTATTTCTGGTCGTAGCCTTTACCGGCAGCTTTATTGTCGGGGTTGAAAGCTCGCGCGAACAGCTAATCAGCCAGTTACGCTCACACGCGCAAGATGCCGCCACGGCGCTGGGCCTATCGATGACGCCCAACGTTGATGACACGGCCATGCTCGAACTGATGGTCAGCTCCGTATTTGATAGCGGTTACTTCGCCACTATTCGGGTGGTGAACATCCCGGACGGCAAGGTACTCGTTGAGCGCAACAACTCAGCCATGAGTGAGCAGCCCGTCCCCGAGTGGTTCGTTAAGTTGGTCAACCTGCAAGCCCAAGGCGGTGACGCCCTGATCATGCGTGGCTGGGAACAGGCGGCGCGGGTCGAGGTACTCAGCCATCCGCAATTTGCCTTGGCCAAACTATGGGATAACGCCGTAGGCAGCCTGATCTGGCTACTGCTCTGTGGCGTGTTGAGCGCACTCCTCGGCGGCTGGCTGCTGCGCACGCAGTTGCGACCGTTAGACAACATGGTCGATCAAGCCGAGGCAATCAGTCGCCGCGAGTTTCTCTCGGTACAAAACATCCCCAAAACCCCGGAGCTCAAACGTGTCGTCTTGGCGATGAACCAGATGGTGCAAAAACTCAAAACCCTCTTCTCAGAAGAGGCCGCTCGCAGCGAAAAACTCCGCATAGAAGCGTATCAGGATGGCTTAACGGGCTTGGCCAACCGCCGGTTACTGGATATTCGTTTAACCGAACAATTAATGCTCTCCGAACATAACGCGTCGGGTTACTTACTTTTTATGCGTCTGGCTGACTTAACCGGACTAAACCAGAAACTTGGCGGACAGAAAACTGATGCACTGATCAAAGCCATAAGTGCAGTCCTCAAACAACAACTGGAACAGCCTAACCGAGCGCAATGGCTGGGCTCACGCAGTCGTGCCAGTGAATTCACCTTACTCGCCCCCGGCCTGACTGCAGAGTATGCCGAGCAACTGGCCGAGCAACTGGCTGCAGCCGTAGAAGCACTGCCGCAGGCGCAAGAAAGTGCAATGTCGCCACTGGTCTTTATCGGCATCGGCGCCTTTAGCCCAGGTGAACAGGCTCAAACCGTGTTTGCTCGCACCGACCTTGCGCTAACGCAAGCTCAGGGCACTAGCGGTCAAAACTGGGCGCGACTAGATAACCATAGTAGCCAAAACGCTAACAGCGTTCAGGACTGGCGCGACTGGATAGACAACGCACTGACGCACAACAAAATCAAATTATTCTTCCAACCGGTGGCCACCTGCACGGATATTGGCGTGATCTTGCATCACAAGGTGCTCGCACGTCTTATTGACCCAAATGGCGAGGCCATTGCCGCCGGCCAGTTTCTACCTTGGGTTGAACGCTTGGGCTGGTCCGCGCGACTGGATATCGCCATGCTGAAAAGCTGCATCGAGCACCTAGCGAAACACCCCCAACCACTGGCACTAAGCCTCTGCGGACAAACCCTGCGCGACGCAGAGAGCCAAGCCCGTCTGTTACAGATTCTGCGCAACAACCCTCGGCACGACGGTCTGCTCACCCTAGAGTTGGATGAAAGGCACCTGCCTGCGGCTGCACAACTAGAACAACTCAGTCAGTCGGTTCGGGCTGCAGGCTACAACCTCGGCTTGCAGCACTTTGGCGGAAATTTCGGGCTGATTGATAACCTCACCAATCTTGGACTCGCCTACCTGAAAGTAGACGGCAGTTGCATTCGCGCCATCGACCAAGAAGCCGATAAGCGCAGCTTTATTGAGGCGATATATCGCGCCACCAACAGCATCGACATGCCGCTAATTGCCGAGATGGTCGAAACCAGCGCAGAGCTGAACGCTCTGCAAGTCATTGGTATACAAGGTGCTATGGGCCGCTTGATTGGCCTGCCAGCACCCTGGGCCGACTAACGTCCACAGCATAGGCTAACGAACTACCGCCAATTCAAAACCACCCTCATCGGCATGCTCGTGCACCTGCATGCCGTGGTCATCTAGCGCTAAGTCCTGCAAAGGGCGCTTGAACGGTTTGTTATCCAGTGTTTGCACATTGCGGTCTTCGTTGGTGGTGAGCAGCAACACATAGCGCTCACCGGCCTCGGCATTAACCGGGATGGTACCTTCGATGAAGGCGTAGCTGTACCAAGTCTCTGCGTGCAACTGATACACCGCATCACTGACCAAACGAGTGGGGTGTTTACTGGCATCCAGAAACAACAACGATGGGTAGACCACCTGCTTGTTGGCAAAGCTGCGCACCCGCAGGCCATACGTATGCTGTGAACTCGGTAGCTTTATCGCCGAGTAATAACTGCGCCCCATCGGGAAATCGAAACTTGGCGACAGTTTATTTAACTCACGGTAACGCGGCTCATCAACCGACAACTCAGTAAAATTCGCATCTGCAAGCTGCACACAACAGCTGTCTTGCAGGCTTTGGTATAGTCCTTCACCTTTTTCTTTACTGCCCTCAAGCAAGGCTTGCATCGCTGAGGTCATTTGCCCGTCAAGCCCTGGCAAATCAGCCGGGCGCTTATTGAACTCAACCTGACGCCCTTCGGTGTACTGTATTTTGCTCGTCTGCGCGCCTCTGCGCATACCATCTGCACGTTGCTGCGCGGACACTGGCGAGTTGTGCAGCCGCCCTTGCTCATCGGCCCAGGTGTAATACGGGTTACCATTTTCACTGCGCACAAAGCCTTTGTCTTCAAAGGCTTCAGCGTCAATGTAATCACTGGCACGCTGACCATTGGACAGGGTCAAATCACTTTGCCCATCCAGCTGCTGAGCTCCCGCGTAAAAGCTACTTTGTATATTCCCGCTAGCATCAACCCAGGTGAAGTAACGACGCTTACTTTCCATACTTCCGGCACTGCCCGGCCACTTACCCGATGACTGCTCCGTCATCCGTGCTTGATCACTTTGACTTATTTGCCGCGTCGCCGAGCGTTGCTGTGAACCGTAACCACTGTCGACAAATGTATTGTGCACGCGCCCCAGATCATCTACCCAGGTCAAATAGCGACCATTACTCGCCAGAGTATCAAATGCCAGAAGCACGGTAAGACTGAGCAATACACGTAGATTCATTATTAAAAGCTCGTCGTATAGGTCAAGGCCAGCACATAAGCTTTGACGGTAGTTTCAATATCCAAGTCCGCATAAGGGTTATACACAATGCTATCAATATTCGCACAGTTTGCATTACAGCTTGTTCCGGCTGGAATATTTTGCTTACTCACTAAATAATTAAAGCCCACGTCGATAACCGTATCCTGATCCCACTTATAACCCATACCCAAACCATACAACTGAGCATCACCCAGCGGCACTAAGGCATCAGCCTTGTTACCTGGAACCGCCGATGGACGTGGTTCATAGCCTGCTCGCAAACTTAAACGATCATTTACATCATATTGCACACCAAGCGCCCAACTCCAAACCGACTCATAACCGCGATCAAGACTAATAGAGTTACTTTTCGCGGCTTCTGGCGAGAAAATTTTTGCAATTTTCAAGAAATCCAAATCACGATCGAATTTCAAGTTGAAATCTTTCCACGCTGCATAGTCCGTCCATTTAACATCGACGTTCACTTGCCACTTACTGAGAGGCTTGAGCTTTATACCGGTAGAAAAATGCTGCGGATACGTAAGGTCCATCGACACGTTGCCGGTTTCCTTGCTCGCACCTTCCGGAGTAATGCTGCTAAAAATAGCGCCAATCAACGAGGAGTCTAAGCCTTGCCAAAACCCTTGCCAGTTCTCGGTGTAATTCATCCTGTACTTGCCTTGCAAGTGCATCTTGGCTTCACTTTGATAAACCGCCCCCCAAGCAAACCAGTCCGTCGGCTCCCATAGCACCCCAAGATTCCAGGTTGGCGACAAGGTTTGCTGCATATCCACATCCAGATTAGCCAGGTCGGTATAGGGCCCGAATTCGCCACCACAGAGATTCAAGAGAACTTCAAACGGGTTCCCATCAACACCACAAAGCGCTTCTTGTGTCTGGCCAACTGCACCAGTGAGCAGGTTAGGCGCCCGTAAATCTTGGTTAAGGGCCAAGGCTTGGTCAGAAAAATTGATCGACAGTCCGAGAGATATTTCATCATTTAACTGATAACCCACCGCAGGAGAAAAGTAAGTTAACCGTTGCATAACTACTTCCTTACCTTGATAACGACCTGGGTCATCATCATCTCGCACAAAACCCAAGGCCTGTGGCGTATAGACATCAGTGGCAAATGTAAACTTTGAACCAGGCGGATTAATTGACAAACCCGCCAAGGGTACAAACAACAAAGGTAGCTCGGTAGCACCACCCATTCCAGGGAAATACATAGCGGGTGTAGTGGTACGACTCGACGAGTTGGCTACCGGGTCATTATCGGCGCCTAGGAATTTATCGCCATAATTAGGTCCCGCATTAAAATCGGAACGAATATCCATCACCCCAGTGATAAATTTTATGGTGGTTTTACGACCTTTCAATTTAGTCAATGCTGCCGGGTTGTAATGCACGGCGTCAATGCCACTGTAATCCGCAGTGATTGCATTACCCATAGCCATAGCTTTAGGGTTGCCAATAGTCAGGTTTTGCGCCAGCTGGGCCTGCGCGGTGGCACTCACAAGCAAAGCCGTCCCCGCAATCGCGCGCGCAAGCGGCGAAATTTGCATATTCATGAGTTACTCGCTCGTAGGTTATTGGGCCTTAAGGCCCTTGATATCCAGGGGCATCGAAACCCCGAGGAGCACATCCGGCGAGTCTTCGGTCATGCCAAAACCGGCGTTGACGTTAACGATGTAATCGGGAGAGGTTCTTAAGCCCAACGAGAAGTTCATGATTGCACTGGTTTGTTCCGCCCCCTCTACCGTGGCATCGGCAAAGGTATAGGTCGGTTTGAGCGAGTAGGCCATTTGGTAAGAGGTCGATAACGACACGTCATACGACAATGCATAAGCAAAACCCATGCTGTAGGACAGTGTTGCACCTGGTTCAACTTTTTCCAGCAAGCGCCCACCACGCACTTGATTCACATCATTCACAGGCATGTTGTAGGTGTAACCCAGCGAGCCAAATAGCACGACCGGATCAATTACATAGGACAGATTCGCCCCACCGCCCAAACTGTAATAACCACTACCCGTGGATAACGCCGTATTTGAATCAATGTCATAGGGACTTTGCCCAGTAGGTAAACCTAAGGTGGCATACAAGGTAGTTGACGGTCGGCCGCGCACAGAAGACCAAGGCTGCCAACGCAAGCTTGTGGAAATATCACCTAAACTATAAGTATCAATACTGCGTTCAGTGTCATAAGCCGCAACAAATGGCAGACGAATACTAAAGGTCAAGTTGTCCCAAACACCGTAGTCAAAGGTAAACGCGTTGGTAAACGTGTGCTGCGCCTGAGGTTGCGCGGCAACGCTAATAACATTGCCACTGGCGCGAAACGTTTCAATCTGCGTGTCACGTAGTAATGAGTAATCAAAGCCATACGTCAGGGTTCGTTCACCTTTTTTCAGTAACGTGTAGCTCTTCTCTGAGGCTGAAAAAACCTCTTCGAGGGCTTTCGCACTGTCGGCATCGTCAGCTTTTTTACCCAGCGCTTCACGCGCCTGATCGGCCGTTGGCTCGTCGGCCATGGCCAAGCCAACCGATAAAAATGCCAGAAAACCAAGTCTTGCCACACCGCAAACCTTCATGCCGCATTCCTTCCCCAATATTGTTTTTATAGTTTTTTCGGCTTATTTACGCCGAATAAATCGAATATCGCCATTCGAGCCAAGCTCATCAACCTCGTTAGAGGTGATCTTGCCCATTTGTGGAAACTCTCGAAAAGCCAGCAAACTGAGGGTTTGATCATCAATAATGCGTAAATCATGCTCAGATAAAGCCAGCGCATTGGGCGGCTCATTACCGCTGGGGAAGATCACAAAAACCACGTTGCCATCCCAGATCGCTTCAAAGCGCGGGACGGTAAAGCTGATGTTGCCGAGAGCCGGATCAGCCACATAGACATGGCCTTCATGAATATCGCGCACCACCACAAAATGCTTAAATCCGGCGTAGATAATGGGCACTAACGCAGGATGTTCAAGTTCTTCCAAGTCGGCAATGGTGGCTTTAAAGCCGCCACTTTTGTAGCCTAATTGCCCGACATAACGTTTCATATCGAGCAATGAAAAACCGCGGCGGGCGGCGATTTTATCGGCCTCGCCATATTGCAACATGCCTTCCATTACCTGCTTTTCTTGCAGATTTCGACCTAAGTAATAATCCAACAAAGTCGTCAGCGCACCAGAGCCACAGCTGTAGTCGTAGGCTTGGTGAATTACATTACGAAACTGCGCAACGCTCTTCGGTTCAAGCACCACCGATTCGCGCAGAGGGCCATTGGGAACCAATGTTTGGGTCAAATTTACGGTACCTGGCGCGGGGGTTTTTAGCTCCACCGCATCAGTAAAACCGAACAGCGCAATTAGACTGCCCAACAGAATCTCAATCATGTGCGCCCCACACTCCAAACTACCTACTGCAAAAAGCCCTACCGGCGCAGGCCGATAAGGCTTTTTTATAACTCAACTCAAACGAATTGAATTAATGACCCCAAACACGCACGGTAGAACCGGCCATGTTGATGTCTTGGATCGCCAAGCCACCGATGCTGGCGCCAGTGCCCAAATTAATGCTGCCGACCGTAACAGTACCGGTCATGGCTGGCAGGCCAATAACCAACTGCTGAGTGGCAGTACCGCCAATGTCCGCGGTCATCACATCAATGGTCAGTGGGTTAGCATCAGCAATGCTGAAGCCAGTCAGTGTGACGGTGTTCAGATTAAGCGTGCCGCCGCCAGTGTCGCCATCAATGTAAGACACTTTGCCGATGGTACCGTTGAAGCTACCGGCGATGCTGATGCCGTCTTGACCGGTAACTGACGAAAGAGCTGAGTCATCCATCGACGTCATGCCAGCCTGAGCCATGAAAGGAACAGCCATTACAGCAGCAGCCAGAACGAGTTGTTTGAAGTTCATTGTTATATCTCCAAGGTCTAGTACAGGTAAGTTGCCCCCAGGGCACCGTTAACGACTCCGTCATCAACAGCAGGACCGGCCTAATGCCACTCGCCAACTCAACCGCTACTTCCATAGTCGAGGTTGATCTTGGCTTTTGAAGCACTAGGCTTCTTGTCCTGGCCCTAAAGTTACTGCCCGTACTGGCAACTGCCAGCCCATCCAAGGGATGGAGCACCGCCGCTGGAGATAACCAATCAAGCCAACAAAAGAGGTTTCAGGCCTCGTTCAGCAACCCCATGCTCTTACCTTTAAGCACTGCCTGGGTACGGCTGCGTACGCCTAGTTTGGCGAACAGGTTATGCAGATGCCATTTGATCGTGGCCTCTGACAAATGCACCGCCTGGGCAATATCGCGATTAGACAGCCCGGCTGCCACGAAGCGTAATATTTCCTGCTCACGATTGCTAACATCATGATTTTCATCGAATTTTTCAGGATTTACCGCTAGCTTTAGGCATTGCTCGCGCATACTTTCAGCCACTACAAACCAAGTTTCAGCCTGCTTAGGCTTCGCGCTTAGCCAGGCGTCACACAGCGGGAGCAGCCATAAAGCATCGTCTTGAAACAGCCGACGATAACCACAGGCCCATGACTCCTCTAAGGTCTCTTGCAGTAAAGCAAAGGCCTTATCGTCGTTACCCCTGCGCCAATACGCTACCGACAGTAACAACAACAAACGTAAGCGCCGATCGCGCTGATGCTCATCGGCAACTTTTAGTAAAGCCGCATCAATGATCTGCTGGGCTTTATCGGCGCGGCGCTCACTTAAAGCCAGGCGCGCCTGTGCCATTGCCAAAGCAAATTGAGCGGCAGGGTAACGACCGACCGCAAAGCGCTCCAAATGACACTGTAATTGCAGGCAAATGCGCTCAGCCTCATTGGGGCGGCTTAACCAGAGCAAGAAGTGCACCTTGCAACTCATTGCCAGAGCAAGCACCCGCTGATAAGCCGGACGCTGCAATTCCTCAAGCCACTCATCAAGATCAAGCATGGCTTGGTCAGTGGCACCGAGATAAAACTGCGTGCGGATCTGCACTAATTTACCGCGATTAATCAGCTCAACAGGCGTAGCCACATCCCGCCAAGTCATGGCCTGAGGCAACTCATCCAGAATGCAAGCTTGCTCATCCTGTTCATAAAGAATATCGGCATACGCCAACACCAGCGGACCGCCGACTCGACTGCGCGGGCCGAACACCAAATTTACCCGATTGCGCGCAGCTTTGGCCTGTGTGTGCGCCATGACAAGATCACCGCGCTCCTTGCAAATGAGCGCCTCGATCATGCTGACCATCACTTGCAAATATTCGCTATCCCCCTTGAGCAGGCTTTCACGGGCAATCGCAATCGACTTTTGTGCATCTGCAAAATTGTTCAGCAAGATATACGCCGCTGCCTGTATGCAGGCCAGGCTGGCGCGGAAAATCGGTTGTTTCACGGGGACCATGACCAACCACTGACGACAGACTTTTAAGCAGTACTCCAACTTGTCCTGATACAACAACACTAAGGCTTTAAGTAACTGCGCCGATACCAGCAGTTCAGCCAACGCAAAGTGCATGACCTTGCCGCGCCCTTGCATTAGGCGGGTACTGACGTCTTCGATAAGCCCCTCAGCCGCAGCATATTGTTGCTCAAAGGCCAATTGCCAGGCGTAGAAAATCTGAAAAACCGGGTGCTCACAAATGACTTCCGCCGGCACCTGATTAATCATGTTCAGCACGCCGTAAACTTGATTCCTGGCAATCAACGCCGAGCCGTGAAGCTCCAGCAACTCAGCGGCAAAAGTATAATCACGGGCACGCAATGCATACTTAATCGCCCGATCAGAGAAATCATGCTCCTCACACCAGCGCGCAGCAGCATGCAGCAATGCTGAAGAATCGCCTCGCCCGGCTAAACGACCCTGTAAATATTCGGCAAACAGATGGTGATAGCGAAACCACTCGCCGCGGTCATCTAAGCCGATTAAGAACAACTGCTCGCTCTGTAAGCGGGCAAGCATATTCGAACCATCACTGTGTCCTGTCAGGGCATCACACAAGCCTACGCAAAACTCATCAAGCACCGAGGTTTGATCAAGAAATAGCTGCAAGTCTTCGGGCAGATTATTCAACACATCTTCCGCCAGATAGTCGGCGATATCACGCTCAGTGCCAGACAAACCAGCAATGAAGACATCTCGATCTGGATGTCGCGCCAAAGCCAGAGCGGTTAGGTGTAATGCGGCAATCCAGCCTTCGGCCCGCCGCTGAATCAACTTTAAATCGGCGTCGCTGAGCCGTAAGTTTTTAACTTCCCGAAAATAAAATGCAGTTTCATCCGCACTTAGGCGCAGATCGGCGGCCTGCAGGCACAACACGGCAGGCTCATCGGTAACAAACTGCGGCATGTATCGACTGCTGACGATCAGATGCAGGTTGGCGGGCATTTTCTCCAGCAAAGAACGCAAGCCCTGGCCTGTAGAGGGATGGCGAATCAGATGAAAGTCGTCGAGGATCAAATACAACTCGCCGCTCAAGCGCTGCAGATCAACCACAAAAGCATCAATCTGCGCCTCCACCGGCCAACTCACATCGCCGCCAAGCATGCCGTGTAAGCTGAAAGTAAACTCCGGGACTACCTCGGTAATAGCCGCGCCCATGTACTGCAACAGGCGTTGCGGCTCACTGTCCGACTCATCGCAAGATAACCAGGCAACTACGGCACCACTGCGTAACAGGCGCTGACGATAGAGGGTGAGAAGCGTGCTTTTGCCAAATCCGGCGGGGGCACTGAGCAGTAGCGCGCGTTGCTGGCGCGCCGCAAATAAACGCTCAACCAGCGCAGTGCGCTCCAGTACGTCAGCGCCCTCTACGCAATTGGGATGCAACTTAGTACGCAACAATGGCGGAGTAGATTTTCCCACGGGTAACGACTGATTCATGGTTTAAGCAAACTCAATTCACGGACACGACGGATAGCCTGAGTACGATTACGCACCTTGAGCTTTTCGTAAATGTTATGTAAGTGCCACTTTACGGTGCCCAAGGCAAGCGAGAGTTGCTTACTGATATCGTCATTAGACAAACCCTGAGCGGCCAAACACACCACTTCACGCTCACGCTCAGTAAGCGCCTCTTCCAGCGGCTCGCCTACTTTATGCGCGTTTTGCCCAGGCCATAGGGCCAAGATACTGCGCACAAAACCTTGTAACGCTGGCTGCCGTTCGGCGGATTCCATGTGCACCAGAAGCTGGCGAATAACCTCGCCTTCTTCGATAAAAATGCTGCGCAGCCCTTCCCGCTCGGCATTGTGCAAACACTGCTGCAGCAAGCTCTGCCCTCGCTCTTGATAACCCAAGCGTTGGTAACTTAAGGATGCCAGCAAGTCTAGGCGTAAGCGCTGCAAGCCATGCCAATGCGGCTGTAACTGGGCCCGTAGCTGGGTGATGTCATGCAAGGCCTCACTAAAGTTGCCACGCGCCTGCTGCACGCGTATGCGCGTTAAACCATGCACCCAGAGCACTGGATTGAAACTTGCCGGCTGATACTGCTCGGCACGCTTAAGCCAATCAAAGCTCTGCAAGCGCTGCTCGGCACGCTTAAGCCGATCCGGAGCTGGCTCCTGCAGAATCAATGCAATTTCCTCCCCAACAGCCTGCGCATAGAAACGCCAAGACTGATTGCGTGCGGCCAGATTTTGCATCAACGCCAAGCTCGCCATGGCTTCCTTGGGCTTGTCTTGCATGCGCTGCGTGCGCGCCAAACAAAGCATGGCCTGGGCATACAGATCAATTGGATTGATGACATCGACAGTCGCCAACGCCCACTTGAGACCGTCTTCTAAGCCTTCAAACTCACCTTGTTGATAAGCGATTAGTGCCTCACTAATGGAAGGCAAGGCCAACGCTCTGGACTTTTCACCAAACCAGGGCAGCGCACGCGTGCGCAACTGTCCAAACAGCAGTTGCGCCTGCTTGATATGGCCCTGCTCTAAGGCCATAAAAATCTCGACATTGACCAATTGCATATCGAGGTAACGGCCTTCAAGGAAATGATTACGTTGCTGCGCCAACGCCAATAAGCGCCGCGCGTGTTCCGGCTGGACCAACACCACATGCGCCATTGCAGCGATAATTAACACGGCCACTTCTAGAAATGCGTTGTGTTTGCCTAGCTTTGCTTCAATTTTGCACGCCAAGCTAACGCACGCTTGTAAATCATCTTTTTGCAGGGCAATAACCGCCTTAACTGCCATAACAGCGAGATAGCTGTCCGCCATCGGCGCATTGGCCTTGCTGCTCTCAAAGCGCGCCAATAGACCATCGAGCAAAACATTGGCTTCAGGTAGCGCTAAATCAGCGGCCTTATCCCAAACCTCGGTCAACAGCAAAATAGGATAGCGCTCGGCAATATGGTCGGGGATCTGCTTGCGCCAGCGATAAATTTGATTGAGTTGACCTCGATTGATCATCTCCAAGCCGCTGGCATCCACCAATGCGGCGAGCATTTGCGGATCTTCAGCAAGCCCGGCATGAGTCATGGCCAAGTCTTGCATATGGTGATTGGTGAACCACAAACTGGCATTGAAATGTAATTGCTTGAAGCGCTCTGGCGCGCTCTCTTTTAGGCGCGCCTGCAGAAACTCGGCAAATACCGTATGAAAACGATACCAATGCCGTTCACGATCCAGGGGCAGTAAGAACAACTGCATCGACTCCAAACCTTCGAGCAATTGCTGTCCGTCTTGACGACTGGTCAGAGCACCGGCCAAGTCGCCATTCAGCTGACTAGCCACACTTAGCGCCAGCAAGACGTCTTGCCGATCAAGCGGCAGTTGTTCGAATACCGAGCGCAGCAAATAATTACCCACTGCCACCTGGTCGCCCCCCACCACCGGCATCTGCAAGCTGCTCGGTGGCTGATTACGCAACCACAAGCTGGCCAGTTGCACGCCGACCATCCAGCCGTCGGTATTGCGGTGCAACTCAGCCAAGGCTTGATTGCTTAGTTGTAAACCTAAACGGGCAAAATAATCACTGGTTTGGGCAAGATTTAAGCGTAATTCGCTGGGACCAATTTCCAACAGCAAACCCTTGGCGCGCCATGTAGCCAAGCTCAACGGTGGTTGCGAACGACTGCCAATCGCCAAGGTAAATTCCGCAGGAGCCAAGCGCACTAAGCGATTTAAGGCGCTAAACAACTCGGGGTTATGCAGTAAATTCAGGTCATCCAGAACTAACAATACAGGCTGGCTAATCTCGGCAAGATCGACCAGTACACTTTCCATTACTGCAGCGACGGGCACCTGCATGGTGTTTTGCAGATAGCCCAGTGCGTCTTCACCAAATGTGGGGAAAACATTGCGTATGGCAGCAATTAACTGACTGTAAAAGCGTGATGGATCGTCTTCCTCACAGCCCAACGACAACCAAACAACCGACTGGCCCTCGGCCTGGCGCTGCTCTGCCAAGAGAGCTAACGCAGTCGTTTTACCAAACCCGGCAGGCGCACAAAAAAGTAATACCCGAGCACTTGGTTGGCCGGCAAATGCAGCCAGAACCTGTGGTTGACTCAGTGCACCGACTGAAATTTGCGGTGGAGTAAGTTTCGCGCGCAACAAGCTTCCAGCGGTCGGTTGTTCAACAGCAACCATAAACAGAATCCCTTGCTGGTTATATTTATCTTATAAGGCTATAGCCAAAGCCAATAATTGCATAGCCAATCACAGCCCAGTTTTAGTATGGTCATGCCCAGGCGCTAGAACGAAGCGTTGCGGCGCACTACAATCCAGCTTTACCCTCTTGAAAATCTGTATGCCTACCTGCTCCGTACACGCGCTACCTTACTGCGCAGACCCTGCGCACTACTTCGCTCGCATTCACAACGCACCCGGTGCAGTGCTGCTAGATGCTGGCAGGCCGCTGGCCATTCGAGCACGCTACGACATTCTTAGCGCCTGGCCATTGGCAGAGATTGCAATCGCGCCTGACGAATCAGCCAAGGAATTTTTGCAGCGCCTGCGCCAAAGCCTAAATAGCTTGGGTGCTGCGCAAGCCCCCAACGACTGCCCGCTGCCTTTTACTGGCGGTCTGTTGGGCTATTTGAGTTATGACTTTGGCCGACGCATCGAACCCATGCCCGGCCAGGCAGTGGATGACCTGGCTATCAGCGATGGGCAATTCGGCCTATATGCCTGGGCCTTGATCACCGATCACCAATTAGGCACCAGCCAACTGGTGTGTCATCCGCAACTGGCCAGCGCCGAACGTTTACGACTGCAGCAGCTGTTTAATCAACCTGCGATAAACGACCCAGCACCTTTTACCCTGCAGGGCCCATTCAAGGCGGACATCAGCCGCGTCCAGTATCAGCATGCATTGGCCCGCATTCAGGCCTACATACTGGCCGGCGATTGTTACCAAGTGAACTTCGCTCAGCGCTTTCGCGCAAATTGCCAAGGGGAACCGTGGACAGCCTATTGCGCGTTGCGCGCCGCCTGCCCAACGCCGTTTGCCGGTTACCTGCGACTTGGCCATGAAACAGCCATCTTGAGCCTTTCGCCGGAACGTTTTCTGCGCCTAAGCGAAGGTCACGTCGAAACCCGGCCAAGTAAAGGCACCCGCCCGCGAATGAGTGACCCGAGCGCCGACAACGCCATGGCCAACGAGTTATTGACCAGCGCCAAGGATCGCGCCGAGAACCTGATGATCGTCGACCTGTTACGCAATGACTTAAGCCGCAACTGCCGCACCGGCAGTGTACGAGTGCCCGAGTTGTTCGCGCTGGAGAGTTATCCGAATGTGCATCACTTGGTCAGCAGTGTTACCGGCCAACTGAACGCTGGGTGCGATGCGTTGGATCTAATTGGCGGAAGCTTTCCCGGTGGCTCCATCACTGGCGCGCCGAAGATTCGCGCCATGCAAATCATTGACGAGCTAGAGCCCACCCGCCGCGGCTTATATTGCGGTTCATTAATGTATCTAGACGTACGCGGCGAGATGGACAGTTCCATCGCCATTCGCAGCCTGCTGATAAAGGACGGCCAAGTCAGCTGTTGGGGCGGAGGCGGAATCGTCGCCGACTCTGACTGGCAGGCTGAATATGCAGAATCGATTACCAAGGTGGCGATTTTGCTGGAAACCCTCGAGCGCCTGTAATTCCGCGACAAACGTACACAATAAAGCCCGCATCTGCGGGCTTTATTGTCACAGCTGTCCCGTCCTGAATAAGGTTTACACCTTCTGACCTATTTTCAGGAGGACTCAATGGATACGAGAAAAAAGCGCAGTCAGCGCGACTACACCTTAGCTTTTAAACTGGCGGTCGTAGATCAGATCGAAAAAGGCGAGTTGAGTTATAAAGAGGCTCAAGCCCGCTATGGCATCCAAGGCCGGTCGACGGTGTTGGTGTGGTTACGCAAGCATGGTCGGCAGGACTGGAGCCAAGGCGCATCCATTCGCTCCCAGAGGGTCCGACCGATGGACGAGCCTACTTTGCCATTAACTCCCGAGCAGAGAATCAAAGAGCTTGAGGAGCAGTTGGCGTTGGCGACTCAGAAAGCCAAATTCTTCGAAGACGTGGTCGATGTTCTGAAGAACGATTACGGCGTATCTATCGTAAAAAAGCGGCCAGGCAAGTCGTTGCGCAAACCCAAACCCTGAGTGTCTGCAGGGCTTGCCAGTTTATAGGGATTAGTCGACAGGCCTATTACAAGCGTGATCGGGCCTATCGGGCGCGGGTCGAGCAGGATCAGAAGCTTATCAAGTTTGTGCAGGAAGTCCGCGTGCGGCAACCCTGTCTGGGCACCCGCAAACTGCACTCACTGATGCACGCGAAGCATGATAAGCCGGAGCTACATGTCGGCCGAGATCGCTTGTTTGAAGTGTTGCGCGATCACCGGTATTTGGTACGCAGAAAACGGGCCTATCACAAGACAACTGACAGTCATCACCGCTTCCGTTGCCATCCCAACCTCCTGAAGCCTGGCCCCCAGCAAATCGTTGCCACCGGCCCGGAGCAGGTCTGGGTGGCGGATATCACTTACCTGTCCACCAAGCGTGATGACCCGGCGTACTTGAGCTTGGTGACGGATGTCTTCTCAAGAAAAATTGTCGGTTATCACGTGCATGGCAGTCTGCATGCCGACTCGGTGGCTCAAGCTTTGCGCATGGCGCTGAAGACGCGACGAAGCAGTCAGAGATTGGTTCACCACTCGGATCGTGGAGTGCAGTACTGCTCGACGCTTTACCAAAAACTGCACGCAAGACACGGCATAACGTGCTCAATGACTGATGGCTATGACTGTTATCAAAACGCCTTGGCAGAGCGGGTCAACGGCATCCTTAAAACTGAGTTATTGCTTCATCGGCCTAAAGATCTGCCAGAGGCTGAAAAGATGGTGAGAGAGGCGATCCTAATCTACAACCAGGAACGCCCGCACCTGTCCTTGAAATACAAAACGCCCGATGCGGTGCATCGGGCGTTGGGGTGAAACAGGTGTAAACCTATTTCAGGACTAGACATCTTGATCGCTCCCTGTAGGAGCGAGCTTGCTCGCGAAAAACCCGAGGGCGCCGCGGGCCATCTGGTTTAACGCGATATCGTCCACGACCATCGCGAGCAGGCTAGCCCCTGCAAAGGG
>JBBKVZ010000125.1:0-4999 GCA_037968715.1 Pseudomonas sp. | reverse complement strand
TTCTAAACCTAGATCATTGATAACCGTAGCGCCGCGCTTTGCGACCAACGGTCGTTACTGCCGAGCCTGTCGGCACTACACCTGATCATCCTGATCCACAAACAAGCCATTTAGCAGGCAGTCCTTCGAACCGCTGCGAGGCCAATGGTTCAACCGTTGGTCAAACCAAAGGCTGGATCGCATTAATACGCGCGCAGGTAACAGCTTGTGGGTCACTTAATTGCCCATTTGCATCAGAGCGGTGCGCCCTATGACCCATGCCTCTAAAACGGCGGTGGCCGGCCAATACCGACAAAACTTTTCTAACCGCACGGCAAAGTCGCGCGGTAGAGCACATCCAAGTGAGGTCATAACAAGAAGCGCTTATGCAGATCATCCGCACAAGGCTGATTGACAGGCTCCAGTCCGGGAGCAGGCATTACCCAAAGCAATTGGCGTACCGCTTTGCCGCGCTGGACTGTTATAGCCGATAAAAATGAAAACCCCGTGACAGGCACGGGGTTTTCTTTACTGCTTACAAGCCGCCTGGCGGCGGCCTGCTAGGGGCCGGGCTGGCTTACATCATGCCGCCCATGCCACCCATACCGCCCATGTCTGGCATACCGCCACCGGCCGGCTTGTCTTCAACCACTTCGGCGATCATCGCTTCGGTGGTGATCATCAGGCTGGCGATCGAAGCAGCAGCTTGCAGCGCCGAACGAGTGACCTTAGCCGGATCGAGAATACCCATCTCGATCATGTCGCCGTAGGTGTCGGTGGCGGCGTTGAAGCCGTAGTTACCCGAACCCTGCTTGACCTTGTCGACTACTACGCTTGGCTCGCCGCCAGCGTTGGCAACGATCTGACGTAGCGGTGCTTCAACCGCACGGCGCAGCAGTGCGATACCAACGTCTTGATCAGCGTTCTCGCCTTTCAGTTCGCTGATGGCCTGCAGAGCGCGCACCAATGCCACGCCGCCGCCAGGTACCACGCCTTCTTCAACGGCTGCGCGGGTTGCGTGCAGGGCGTCGTCAACGCGGGCTTTCTTCTCTTTCATTTCTACTTCGGAACCGGCGCCAACCTTAATCACAGCAACACCGCCAGCCAACTTGGCCAGACGCTCTTGCAGCTTCTCTTTGTCGTAGTCGGACGAAGTGTCTTCGATCTGCTTACGAATCTGCAGTACGCGCGATTCGATATCAGTTTGCACGCCAGCACCGTCGATGATGGTGGTGTTTTCTTTGCTGAGGATTACCCGCTTAGCATTACCCAAATGTTCCAGGGTAGCGGTTTCCAGGCTCAGACCGATCTCTTCAGAGATCACAGTACCGCCAGTCAGCACGGCGATGTCTTGCAGCATGGCCTTGCGACGGTCGCCAAAGCCTGGGGCTTTAACGGCAGCAACTTTAACGATGCCGCGCATGTTGTTGACTACCAGAGTCGCCAAGGCTTCGCCTTCAACGTCTTCAGCAACGATCAGCAATGGACGACCGGCTTTAGCCACGGCTTCCAGAACTGGCAACATTTCACGGATGTTGGAGATCTTCTTGTCGACCAGCAGAATCAACGGGCCGTCCAGCTCAGCCACCATGGTGTCTGGCTTGTTGATGAAGTACGGCGACAGGTAACCACGGTCAAACTGCATGCCTTCAACAACCGACAATTCGTTTTCCAGGCCAGTGCCTTCTTCAACGGTGATCACACCTTCTTTGCCGACTTTTTCCATCGCTTCAGCAATGATGTCGCCGATCGAGGTGTCGGAGTTGGCCGAAATGGTGCCAACCTGAGCAATGGCTTTAGTGTCTGCGCATGGCTTGGCTTGCTTCTTCAGCTCAGCAACGATGGCGATGGTCGCCTTGTCGATGCCGCGCTTCAGGTCCATTGGGTTCATGCCAGCAGCGACGGCTTTCAGGCCTTCGTTGACGATCGACTGAGCCAATACGGTGGCGGTGGTGGTGCCGTCGCCAGCGTCATCGTTAGCACGCGAAGCTACGTCTTTAACCAGCTGGGCGCCCATGTTTTCGAAGCGATCTTTCAGCTCGATTTCTTTGGCAACCGAAACACCGTCTTTGGTGATGGTTGGCGCGCCGTAGCTCTTCTCGATGATCACGTTACGGCCTTTAGGCCCGAGGGTAGCTTTTACTGCGTCAGCCAGTACGTTTACACCGGCGAGCATTTTCTTACGGGCGGAATCGCCAAACTTAACTTCTTTTGCAGCCATGATGGTTATGCCTCAATTCGTTTCGTGGATCAGAATTCGTAGCGACCTTGGGCTCAATGCAGCCACAAGCGTCAACTCGTCACTAATTAGCCTTCAACTACGGCGAGAATTTCGCTTTCGCCCATCACCAACAGCTCTTCGCCGTCGATTTTGATGGCGTTGCTGCCGGAGTACGGGCCAAACACCACTTTGTCGCCAACCTTAACGGCCAAGGCGCGCACTTCACCGTTGTCCAGCACTTTGCCGGTACCAACAGCCAGAATCTCACCACGGTTTGGCTTTTCGGCAGCAGAACCTGGTAGCACGATGCCACCTGCGGTTTTCGATTCTTCTTCGCTGCGGCGGATTACGACGCGGTCATGCAGAGGACGAAGCTTCATTGTCGACTATCTCCCAAGTAAGGTGGTTTAAAGCCGCCGGCTATATGCCGTCGGGTTAATACATCCGGCGATGCCGGTGCGAGCAGCAGGGCTGCGCGCAGAAGACTGAGTGCCGTTTCCGACACAAACCTTGCGGTGATGACTACATAAGGGCAACGCTGCGTATTTCAAGGTGAACGGCGAAAAAACTTCACGAGTCGCGATGCTCAAATTCACCTTCAATGACGTTCGGCTTGCTGGCCCCCGAGCGCGCTTGCAGGTCATCAGCAAAAGCGCGCTGGCGCTGCGCTTGCTCGGCTGAGCGCTGCAATATCTGTTTAATCAGCAAACGGCGAGTCAACGGCAACAAACAAACCAAACCGATCACATCGCTGATAAAGCCCGGCAGCACCAACAGACCGCCACCCACAGCAATCAGCAAGCCATCGAGCATGTCCTGCTCGGGCCGTTCACCGCGCGCCAAACTGGCACGCACCCGCAGCGCGGTAGCGACGCCAGCCAAGCGCAGCAAGAGACTGCCGAGCACCACGCCCGCGACAATCAACAGCAAGGCAGGAAGGAAACCGATAGCCGCCTGTACCTTGGTAAACAGATACAGTTCAGCGATTGGAAATATTAAAAACAGCAGTAAAAAGACACGCATGAAAACAATCCTTAAATGGAAGAAATACTTCCCATAGTTATTAAGTGATGGCGCCGACCGACAAATTCAAGCCGCCGAGACCCCGTCGGTCGGCCATACTTCAGCGCGTGCCAGCGCCACCAAGGCCTGACGTACGGCTAACGGGGTGCTGCACGGCTCGGCAAATGCCAACCAATGGATGACCCGGCCGATGCGTATATGCAGACCTTCGCTGTTCAGCCCAACCATCTGCGCCGCCGGCTCAGCAGGCAAACCGTTGAGCGCCACATAATGCGCTATCGCCTTGGCGTGATCGTTATTCATGTGTGTCAGCATGCTCTGCTCGACTTCGCCAGCAAACGGATTGAGCATGCTCAGATCGTCCAGCCAGTGAATCGCTCCGAAACCGCCGATATATCGCCAACGCACTGGTTCTAGGCGCCAAAAGTCAAAATCATGGGCTTGATGGTAGTTTTGCGCAGTCGGAAAATACCGGTAATAACGCTCGGCAGCCGCGGCTATTTGCGCCTCATCAAGCAACTGCTGAGCCTCGGCCAGCAAGGTCAAGCGCCCCGCCGCTTGCACATCCTCAGCACCGCGCGGGCCTACCAGCAACGAACATTTAGGCTGCATCTGCACGTTATGGGTGTGCTGGGCAATGCGGCTGATCAGCAGCAACGGACGCCCTTGATCGTCTAGGCAATAAGGCACCGCTGATCCGAATGGGAAGCCCGGCATCGCTTTTGAGTGGGTAGAAAGTACACCTTGGTATTCCTTGAGCAGCAATTCTCGGGCATTCTTTATCGTCTTAACGCTCAACTTGTGACTCCTCGCAAAGAATTCGTCATAAACGGACAGGTTTCCAGCACTTTGGTTGCATGGCACCGGCGAGGCAATCTGCTTTAACCATTGGGGGAACGACCTATGCAATTACAAGATAAAGTCATCATCATCACCGGCGGCTGCCAGGGTTTGGGCCGCGCTATGGCTGAGTACTTGGCTGGCAAAGGCGTCAAATTGGCCTTGGTCGATCTCAACCAAGAAAAACTCGACGAAGCCGTGGCTGTTTGCCAAGCCGCCGGCGTTGAGGCCCGCGCTTACCTGTGCAACGTTGCCAATGAAGAGCAAGTAACCCATATGGTCGCACAGGTTGCGGCTGATTTTGGTGCGATCAATGGCTTGGTCAACAACGCCGGAATTCTACGCGACGGCCTGACTATTAAGGTCAAAGACGGCGAGATGACCAAACTGAGCTTGGCCCAGTGGCAAGCAGTAATCGACGTTAACCTGACCGGCGTGTTTCTCTGCACCCGCGAAGTAGCGGCAAAAATGATTGAGCTAAAGAACCAAGGCGCGATCGTCAATATCTCGTCGATCTCGCGCGCCGGCAACATCGGCCAGGCTAACTATTCTGCTGCCAAAGCCGGCGTTGCCGCCGACACAGTGGTCTGGGCTAAAGAGTTGGCACGTTATGGCATTCGTGTAGCCGGTGTAGCTCCGGGCTTTATCGAAACTGAGATGGTTGCCAGCATGAAGCCTGAAGCACTGGAGCGCATGTGCTCGGGCATTCCGCTCAAGCGTATGGGTAAGCCTGCTGAGATCGCCCACTCAGTGGCGTACATCTTGGAAAACGACTATTACACCGGTCGTATCCTTGAGTTGGACGGCGGCCTGCGTTTGTAATCGCAACCGCAAAGGCAACAAGCAAAAGCCCCGCACTCAGGCTGAGTGCGGGGCTTTTTTATTCGCGCAAACTACAACACTATCCAGCTATACGCGCGGCAACTACCAGCCAAT
>JBBKVZ010000124.1:0-4253 GCA_037968715.1 Pseudomonas sp. | reverse complement strand
CCCGATAGTTTTACCGGGCGCAACTTCACCTTTCGCCCGTATTTTCGCGATGCAATGGCCGAGCAACCCGGGCGCTTTTTTGGTCTGGGCACGTCGTCAGGTAAACGCGGCTACTACTTCGCCGATGCCCTGCACCAAAACGGCAAAATCCTCGGTGTGCTGGTGGTCAAAATCCACCTCGACTACACCGAAAACCTATGGGGCAAAACCCCCGAACAATTACTGGTCACCGACAGCAATGGCGTGGTCATTCTAACCTCGCAAGCCGCTTGGCGATTTCGCGCCAGCCACCCATTGGATACCCGCACCTTAGAGCAAATCGCCCGCGATAAGCCCTACCCAAGCCTTGCCCCGCAGCTACTCGAACTGCCGGAAAAAAAGTGGCTGCAACAAAGCCGCACGCTGAGCGAAACCGACTGGCAGGTGAGCATTCTGACCCCGCGTTACCTGATCACCCAGGCGGTGCAAACCGTGTTGTATATCGCCGCCGCCAGCCTCGCGGTGCTGCTCTTGCTGCTTGGCCTGCTGCTGCAACGGCGCCGGCATTATTTGCAGCGCATCGCCCTCGCCGCGCACACCCGCAACCAGCTAGAGAGCCGCGTGCAACAGCGCACCCAAGACCTGCAAAACCTTAATAACCGTTTAAAAGATGAAGTGCTCGAACGCGAACGCGCCCAACAAGAACTGCTGCGCAGCCAAGATGAGTTGCTGCAAAGCGGCAAACTGACAGCTCTGGGCACTATGTCGGCGAGCATCAGCCACGAGCTTAACCAGCCGCTGGCGGCGATTCGCAGTTACGCCGACAACGCCTGCGTGCTGCTCGACCAGCAACGTATTGACGAGACCCGCAGCAACCTCAAGCTAATCAGCGAGCTGACCAGCCGCATGGCCTCGATCATCGCCCACCTGCGCGCCTTCGCCCGCCGCGACCGGCATGCGCCAGAGAGCGTGGCCCTGCAACCAGCCCTCGACGATGCCCTAGCGCTGCTGGCCAAGCGCCGCAGGAGCATGGAGGTGGAGTTGCTGCGCGACCTGCCGCAAGCGCCACTCTGGGTGCAGGCCGGGGAAACTCGCCTGCGCCAAGTACTGGGTATTCTGCTCGCCAACGCCCTTGATGCCCTCAGCGCCACCGCCGCACCACGGCGTATTTGGCTGACCAGCGCACATAGCCCGGACGGCGTGCGCCTGTATATCCGCGACAACGGCCCAGGCTTTAGCGACGAGGCACTGGCCCGCGCCCGCGAACCCTTTTTCACCACCAAGACCCAAGCGCAAGGGCTGGGCTTGGGTCTGGCGATCTGCGACAACCTAATCAGCGCGCTGGGCGGCACATTAGCGCTGGCCAATCATCCCGCCGGCGGTGCCTTACTGACCCTGTATCTGCAGCATGCTGCCAGCGGCAGCAGCGGCCAATCCGCCGAAGACCTCACCAACCTGAGTACGCCATGAGCACTGCCGACAAACCACTGGAGCCACACAGCCAAGTGCTGTTGATCGACGACGACCCGCACCTGCGCCAAGCCCTGAGCCAAACCCTGGATCTGGCCGGTTTTAAGGTCAGTAGCTTGGCCGATGCCCGTGGCTTAGCCGCACGGATTGGCAGCGACTGGCCCGGCGTGGTGGTCAGCGACATTCGCATGCCCGGCATCGACGGCCTGCAACTGCTCGAACAATTGCACCAGCAAGACCCGCAACTGCCGGTGATTCTGATCACCGGCCATGGCGACGTGCCGATGGCCGTGCAAGCCATGCGCGCCGGCGCCTTTGATTTTCTCGAAAAACCCTTCGCCAGCGAAGACCTCTTGGCCAGCGTGCGCCGCGCGTTGGCCATGCGCCAACTGGTGCTGGAAAACCGCAGCCTGCGTCTGGCGCTGGCCGACCGCCAACAACTCAGCAGCCGTTTGCTTGGCCAGTCGCCGGCCATGCAGCGGCTGCGCGAACAACTGGGGGCGCTGGCGGGTATCGACACCGACGTGCTGATTCTCGGCGAAACTGGCGCCGGTAAAGAGGTGGTCGCCCGCGCCTTGCACGACCATTCCAACCGCCGCAACGGCCCCTTTGTCGCCATCAATGCCGGCGCACTGGCCGAGTCGGTGGTGGAAAGCGAACTGTTTGGCCACGAAGCCGGCGCTTTTACCGGCGCGCAAAAACGCCGCATCGGCAAGTTCGAATTCGCCAACGGCGGCACCCTGTTTCTCGATGAAATCGAAAGCATGAGCTTGGACGTGCAAGTCAAACTGCTGCGCCTATTGCAGGAGCGCGTGGTCGAGCGCTTGGGCGGCAATCAGCTGATCGCGCTGGACATTCGCATCATCGCCGCCAGCAAAGAAGACCTGCGCAGCGCCGCCGAGCAAGGGCGCTTTCGCGCCGACCTGTATTACCGCCTGAACGTAACCCCGCTGCGCATTCCACCCTTGCGCGAACGGGGCGACGACTGTCTGTTGTTGTTCCAGCACTATGCCGAAGCCGCCAGCAGCCGTCACGGCAGCGCCCCACGCGAGCTGCCCGTGGGCCAGCGCACACAGCTGCTACGCCACACTTGGCCGGGCAATGTGCGCGAATTACAAAACGCCGCGCAGCGCTTCGCCCTCGGTTTGGAACTTGAATTGGAACCCGTCGCGGGCCAGCCCGCATTAAGCGCCAACGCACTGAGTGGCGGCCTTAGCCAACAGGTGGATGGCTTCGAGCGCAGCCTGATCGCCAGCGAACTGGCGCGCCCGCATAACTCCCTGCGCAGCCTCGCAGAAGCCCTCGGCGTGCCACGCAAAACCCTGCACGACAAACTGCGCAAACACGGCCTGAGCCTCAGCGCGGAACAGCTCAAGGACCTCGACTAGGCCCTCTGCCCATCCAAGGTTATGCTCATCGCGCACAACCGGCGCTTGTTGCAATCCGCTGCGCCGGCCTACCATCGACGAGTTTTTTAACTGAGTGCCGTCATGCGCGAACGCACCATCGCCAGCCATTTCGTCCGCGCAGCCTTGCGCGGCGCCGAGCGTCAGGGCCACGACAGCAATGCCCTGCTGCGCCAGTTGCATATCCAACCGGCCCTACTCGACGAGCCGCGCGCCCGCCTGGCTCCCGAGCAATTCGCCAAGCTTATGCAAATACTCTGGGAGCAGCTCGACGACGAATACATGGGCTTTGGCCGCCAGCGCAGCAAACCCGGCACCTTTGCCATGATGTGTTACGCCATCATCCATTGCCGCTCGCTGGAAAAAGCCTTACTGCGCGGTGGCCTGTTCTACAGCCTGTTTGCTGATGCACCGGGAATACGCCTAAGCCGCGAAGGTGACTGGGCGCGCCTGACCGTCGACGACTCAACTCTGTGGGACCCCGATCACTTTCTGGTGGAAAGCCTGTTGGTGATCTGGCACCGCCTCGGCAGTTGGCTAATCGGCCAGCGCATTCGTTTAGAAGAGGCCACCTTCGCGTATAGCGAACCGGCCCACAGCAGCGAATACCAGCGTTTGTTCCCCTGCACCCGACGCTTTGCCGCCGGCAGTACCAGCCTGTTGTTTCAAGCGCGCTACCTAGATATGCCACTGCTCCAAGATGAGCGCACCCTCAAACAATTCTTGCAGCACTCCCCCGCCGACCTGCTGGCCCGCCCAGACGGTGGCGACAGCTTGGTCAGCCAGATCCGCCGGCAACTGGGCCGCGACTGCAGCCACTGGCCCGACCTAGACGCCGTGGCCCACAAACTCAACATGAGCTCGCAAACCCTGCGCCGCCACCTCAGCGAAGAGGGTTCGAGTTTTCAGGAACTCAAAGATCACCTGCGCCGCGACTTGGCGATTTATCACCTAGCGCGCTGCGACCTGTCGATCCAAGACATCGCCGAACAACTGGGCTTCTCCGAACCCTCGGCCTTCCACCGCGCATTCAAAAAATGGACCGGCCTCACCCCCGGCGCCTATCGGTCCAACCCACAAGGTTAAACTTTACCTATCTAGCCATTACCTACTGACAGCACAGCGCAACACGGCAAACGGCAAACGGCAAACGGCACCTAGGGTGGGCTTCAGCCCACCAATACCACCAGCAAAACCCGCAACCACAGCTAAGCCGTTCAGCGCGCAAAAAAAACGGGAGCCCTTGCGGGCTCCCGTACTGAAAATCAGCTAACACCCTCTGACGACTTAAACTAAAGCCGCTCGCGGCGGACAACTTTACCTGCGTTCAAAAACGCCCTTACAGTCTGGCAAATGTAGCCAAGGCTGTTGGTAGCACTTTGTTGCCGCCGTGTAACC
>JBBKVZ010000123.1:0-6307 GCA_037968715.1 Pseudomonas sp. | reverse complement strand
GTACGGGCGCAGCTCTTTGGCACCCAAGGCGCAGTTGAGGCCGACTGAAATTGGCTTGGCGTGGCTGATGGAGTTCCAGAACGCCTCGGTGGTTTGCCCAGACAGAGTACGGCCGGACGCATCGGTGATGGTGCCGGAAATCATGATCGGCAGCTCAAAACCCAGCTGCTCGAAGACTTCCTGCACGGCGAAGATCGCCGCCTTAGCGTTCAAAGTGTCGAAGATGGTTTCGATCAGAATCATATCCGCGCCGCCTTCGATCAGGCCGCGGGTGGCTTCGATGTAGTTGACCACCAGTTCGTCAAAGGTGACGTTACGGTAGCCAGGGTTGTTCACATCCGGCGACAGCGAGCAGGTACGGCTGGTCGGGCCCAAGACGCCGGCAACGAAGCGTGGCTTGTCCGGGGTTTCTAAGGTTTTGGCATCGGCCACGCGGCGTGCCACGCGGGCGCCTTCGACGTTCAACTCATAGGCCAGCGACTGCATGCCGTAGTCAGCCTGGGATACCTGAGTGGCGTTGAAGGTGTTGGTTTCCAGAATGTCGGCGCCAGCGTCGAGGTAGGCCTTCTCGATGGCCGCGATTACATCCGGGCGGCTGAGCAGTAGCAGGTCGTTATTGCCTTTAACGTCGCTCGGCCAGTCGGCAAAGCGCGTACCGCGGTAGTCTTCTTCCTCCAGTTTGTAGCTCTGGATCATGGTGCCCATGCCGCCGTCGAGAATCAGGATGCGTTGTTGCAGCGCTTGCTGCAGAGCGTGAAGACGGGCGGTGCGATCGGACATGACAGACATGGCAACTACCTGGAGGTGCGGGAACAGAAAGACGCAATCATAGCAAAGTTGCATGGTTTCGGAGCATGCTTGGCATTTGCATGAATATTACTCATGTTGGCAAGATTGGCTTTACGGTCAATAAGGCGACTAAAATCGCCGAATATTTATCTTTACGTTATTTGGGAAGCAGAATCATGTCGCTGCGCGGCCTCAGCAGTTTTTTTCTTTTGTTCATAGCACCTTTATTAGCGGCCGAACCGATCTCCTACAGCCGGGATATTCAGCCGATTTTTACCGACAAATGCGTGGCCTGCCATGCGTGTTATGACTCGCCGTGCCAGCTCAATTTGGGCAGCGGTGAAGGCGCGCAGCGCGGGGCCAGCAAGTTGCCGGTGTATGACTCCGCGCGCACTAAACCACAGGCAACTACACGTCTGTATCTAGATGCCCGCAATGAGGCGGCCTGGCGGCGCAAGGATTTTTATTCGGTACTCAATGCCCAGGGCAGCCAAGCGGCGCTGATGACAAAGATGCTGGAGTTGGGCCACGCCACGCCTTTGGTGGCCAATGCCAAGCTACCGCAAGACCTGGAATTGGGCATTCTGCGCAAAAACCAGTGCCCGCTGCCGGGTGAGTTCGCCGACTATGCCGCCAATCGTCCGCTGGAAGGCATGCCGTTTGCCGTGACTGGCCTTGAACCTAGCGAATATAAAACCCTGCAGACTTGGCTGGCGGCTGGGGCGCCCGTGGCTGAGGAGGCGCTGCAACCGACGAGTGCAGAGGCCGCGCAGATTGCCGAGTGGGAAGCTTTGCTAAATGCCAACGGCGCCCGTGCCAGCTTGGTGAACCGCTGGTTGTTTGAGCATTTGTTTATTGCCCACCTGTATTTTGTCGACGGTGAGGTTGGCCATTATTTTCAGCTAGTACGTTCGCGCACGCCAAGCGGCCAGGCGATCGACCCGATTGCCACGCGCCGGCCCAATGATGATCCGGGCAACAACTTTTTCTATCGCCTGTGGCCGGTGCAGGGCGTAATCGTGCACAAGACCCACATCACCTATCCGCTCAGTGCGCAGAAACTGGCGCGGGTTAAAGAGTTGTTTTTCGCCGATGACTGGGTGGTGGATGCCGTGCCTGGCTATGGTCCCGGACGGCGTGCCAACCCGTTCGAAACCTTTGCGGCAATTCCCGCTAGGGCGCGTTACCAGTTCATGCTGGATAACGCCGAGTACTTCGTGCGGACTTTTATTCGTGGGCCGGTGTGTCGCGGGCAAATTGCCACCGACGTGATTCGCGATCAGTTCTGGACGCTGTTTCAGACTCCAGACAGTGACCTGTTTGTCATCGATGCAAATTACCGTGCGCAAGTAACACCCTTGCTGGCGGTGCCCGGGCAGGAGGCGCAGTTAAGCAACATGGCGCACATGTGGGTCGCCGCCCAAGACCGGCGCAATGACTATGAGGCGCAACGCAGTGATGCCTATGCCGATGCGCCGCCGCCCGGATGGGCAAGTATTTGGGCAGGCAATGACAATGCGCTGTTGTCGATCTTTCGCCACCTGAACAGTGCCACTGTCAGCAAAGGGCTGCTCGGTGCTACGCCGCAAAGCCTGTGGCTAATCGATTACCCGCTACTGGAGCGCACGTATTACCAGTTGGTGGTTAACTACGATGTGTATGGCAATGCCGCGCATCAGGCGCAAACACGCTTGTATTTCGATTTGATTCGCAATGGCGCCGAGATGAACTTCTTACGCTTGATGCCCGCTGATAGCCGTCAGGCGCTGCTGGATGATTGGTATCAAGACAGCGGTCAGCTGAAACTGTGGCTCTCCTATCCTGAGCTCGATACCAGCACGGCAACAGGCTTAATCCTTGATCCGCAAAAGCCCAAGCAAAGTTTTGTTGAGCAATTGCTGGCGCGCTATGGCCGCGTGAATGCGTTTCCCGACCCGATTAATCGTTGCACCACGGGGAATTGCTACCGGACTAACGTCAGCCCAGCGGTGCAGGCGGTGGAACAGCAGTTGAGCCGTTTAACCGGCAAACCTGCGGCGAGCTTGCAGGTTATTCAGCAGTTGCCCGAGGCGAGCATGTTGCGGGTTGAGTTGGCTGACGGAAAACGGCAAATTTATAGCCTGCTGCGCAATCGTGCCCATAGCAATGTGGCGTTTCTTACCGGCGAGTCGCTGCGCTATCAGCCGGGGTTGGACACCTTGACGGTATATCCTGGGGTACAGACCAGCTATCCCAATTTTATCTTCAATGTGCCGGCTGAGCAGATCCCTGAGTTTGTTGTTGCCTTGCAACAAGCTCGCGACGCTAGCGCGTTTGAGCAGTTGGTGCAGCGCTGGGGCATCCGCCGTAGTCATCCGCAGTTCTGGGATTACTTTCATGATCTGACGCGCTTCATCGAAGAGTCAGCACCGCGCGAGGGTGGTGTGCTGGATATGAACCGCTATGAAAATCTGTAAGGGTTCGCGGCGCTCAATGCTAGCGCCGGCTTAGGGCTTGCCACTCGTTTGCTGCTGCGCCGAGCAGCTCGGTGAGCGCAGGCTCGCTTCGGGGTTATAGCAAAAGCTTTACCTGATAAAAATACTCGGGCTTTCTCGCAGGGCTCTGTTTGGCGTACAATTACAGCCTGTTTGCGAGGAGTTGCTATGAGCGCTATCACCATTACCGATGCTGCCCACGACTATTTGGCCGATCTGCTAAGTAAGCAGAGCACCACGGGTATCAGTATTCGGATCTTTATTACCCAGCCGGGTACGCAATACGCGGAAACCTGTATTGCCTATTGCAAGCCGGGTGAAGAAAAACCTGAAGATACTGTGGTGGCGCTTAAAAGCTTTACCGCCTATATCGACGCCTTCAGTGAAGCTTTTCTGGACGACGCCGTGGTTGATTACGCCACCGACCGTATGGGCGGCCAGCTGACCATCAAGGCGCCGAACGCCAAAGTGCCGATGGTAAATGCCGACAGTCCAATCAACGAGCGCATCAGCTATTACCTGCAGACCGAGATTAATCCTGGGTTGGCGGGGCATGGTGGCGAAGTTAGTTTGATTGAAGTGATCGACGACATCGCCATTTTGAAGTTTGGCGGTGGTTGTCAGGGTTGTGGTCAGGCCGATGTCACCCTCAAAGAAGGCATCGAAAAAACCCTGCTGGAGCGCATTCCAGAGCTTAAGGGCGTGAGTGACGTGACCGATCACAGCATCAAAGAGAACGCTTATTACTAAGTTATTCTCAATAAAAAAGGCGACCTTCTGGTCGCCTTTTTTATGCTTGCTGAATTAGCCCAGCGGCTACTTACGCTGGCATGCACCAAGGCTCCAATGTGTAGCCTTGCTGGCTGAGGCGCTCGCGCGATTGTTGCAGTTCGCGGGCCAGCAACGCCGGGTCGCTGTAAATGTTGGCTGTGAGCAGTGTGCGTTCAAGCAGGTGGGTGCTGGAGCGGTCAATTACGCTCAGGCTCAGCTCGCCATTGCCGGCTTGTGGGGTCCAGGCCACACACTGGAAAGGTTGAAACGCGCGGCCAACGATTAGCAATACATCGTTAAAGCGCAGGTTAGTTTGCATGGGAAGTCACTCCGTTTGTCGCCCAATATTCGAGGTGGGCTGACAACGTTAGTGACGCAGTCTGGCCCTTCATAATTATGGATGGCTTATAGGTGTTAATAAGTCACATGCTGCCCATAAATTGATCGAGTAAGTCGCAAAATTATAATTATTTACCTGTTTTTGCCTTTCTTGCTTAGGCAGCAAGGGGCGATTGATCAATTGGCTCGCTTAATAAATAGGCTTCAAAACCTAGTTGGTTGAGCAGATGTACCGCCAGCTCACTGCGCACGCCCCCCTCAGGCAGCACTGCATAGAGAGTGGAATTACTCAGGCTTGCGGCCTGGTTGCGTAGTTGTGCGAGGGGCAGATTGATACTTTCCGGTTGGTGTGCCATGCGGTATTCCATGGGGAGGCGAATATCCAGCAGCAGACTGGATTTTTGCCCGTGATGGGTGAGTTGTTGCAATTGCTCAGAGCTGATCTGCGGAATCAAGGTTGGCCGCACCAGTTCAATAAACAGTTCTCGCTGCAGCCGAGCTAATACGCCGTCTTCCAGCATGCGGATGGTGGCTGCACGCACAGAACCACTGACCAGTGCTTCTTCACCAAAAAAGTCGCCACTGTGTAATTCGGGCTGTATTGGTTGTTGATAACTGTCTGGCAGGCTGATGTGTGCTCGACCTTCTTTGAGTACATAAAAGTGTTCGCCGGGTTCGCCATAACTCACCACACACTCGCCGGCTTTAACCTCAATAAACTCGAAACGCGCCAGCAGCAGATGCAGGTGCGCGGGAGGTAAACGCCCAAATAATGGGGAACGCAGCAGTTTGCTCATCCAGTCACTTGCCGCGTTTAGCTGGAGGTCTTCTTCTTGCAAGCTGGCGACTTCGTAGGATGCCGATTGGCTCCAGCCGAGTAGGCGCTCAAGTAAGCCGCGTTCGATCGCCATCAGGCGCACATCGGTATGGGCGACTACATCCATCATTTGCGGTTGGGTTTCGTTGAGTGCGCGCAGAGCGTCGGGACTGTTGCTGTGTAGGGGGCGTCGCAGGTCGGCGCTGCCGATCGAGAGCTCGCCATCGAGCAAGAAGTACAGCGCTAATGAGCGCTCTCCACGGCGCAGTATCATGCTGCCGGATTGGTGCTCAACGTACTGCAGGCTGTCGTGTAATTGTTGCAGGTAGTGCTCAGTTAGAAAGTCGATCGGACTGAACTCGCGCAGGCGCTCAATACTTATCTGGGGGGTGTGCATGCTAATGCCCTCACCAATGGCATCCGTGCAGACAAAATAAACCATGCAATAAAATTCAAATTGCTACGTTCATCGTGCACTGGATGCCGCAGGTCAGATAAGACTCTTTGGTTATCTGCCTGCTCGGATGATGGCCAAATGACTCTAAGGCGCCGGGGATTACTGATTACGCGCATGTCGGTAGGTGCTGACCGCTTCGTAGACAAATTTGCGTAAGCGATTAATTCCGCCGAGCGGGCGATGCTCCGGGAGGGTTTGCCAGGGGTTATAGGCAATATTGTCGCAAAACAGATTTTGCTCGCGACTGTCGAAGTCTTGGGCGGGCACGCGGATGTTGGCGACGGTGATAAACGGCGAGAGTGTTTCGCTCCATTCCACACTGGGGTCTTCAATCGGCATGTAGTGGCTTGGGTCTTGTAACTGAACTTGCAGGGCGAAGCAGGCCTCGACACGGTCGACCGACAGTTGTTGGTACAGGGCATTACGCAGGAAGTTGGGTAAGTCGTGGTTTTGTGTTGCTGGCGCATAGCGTGGGCAGTTTTCTGGGCTGGGGATTACCCGGTATTTACTGGCGTTCGGGCCGAGCTTAAACGGTGCAATGGAGTAGTAAGTGTTGGTCAGTGGGGTTGCCGGCGCCGGCGTCAGTGTTTGCAGGGCGATTAGTAAATGCCGAAGCTCCCAGTTGCGCGGGTCCCATGTGGGGAAAAAGGCCATGATCTT
>JBBKVZ010000122.1:0-3713 GCA_037968715.1 Pseudomonas sp. | reverse complement strand
TAAAAGACGCCAAAACCACCTTAGTGGTGGGCCTCATTTGCTACTGGGGCATTGGCGCACCGGCCGCCTGGCTACTGGCCTTCCCCTTCGGCTGGGGCGCTCAGGGCGTGTGGTGGGGTTTGGCGATTGGCTTAGCCACTGCAGCGCTGGGCCTGACCATGAGCTTTGAGTGGAAGACCTCACGGCTACTGCGTCCGGAGCCGCAACTGAGCCAGCCGTGCACAACCTAGGGTGTACTCGCCGCAGGCAGTGCGCCAATGGTTGGCGGACTGTTCGCTGCGCTCCTGAGTCCACCCTACATCAGCTTGGCAATCAACCAGCGCCTGCCTAAGCCGACCCGCCGAGCAACGCTTGGCGCTGACCGAACACCAGAAAGCGCGCCAGCTCATTCAGCGGCAAAGCCTTGCTGATCAGGTAACCCTGCACCTGATCACAGCCAAACTGGCGCAACAGGGCCAGTTGCTCGGCGGTTTCAACGCCCTCAGCAACCACTTGCAGATGCAGGTTGTGGCCGAGGTTGATCATCGCCTGTACCAACTGGTAGCTCTGTGGCTGCGCGCCCATGCTGGCCACGAAGCTCTTGTCGATTTTCAGCAGGGCAATAGGCAGGTTTTGCAAGTGCACAAAAGATGAAAAGCCCGTGCCAAAATCATCCAGAGAAAAACGCACGCCCAATTCACCGAGGGCCTGCATGGTCTGCTGCACCTGATCGATACTGCGCATCACCGCGGTTTCGGTCAGTTCAAACTCCAACCACTGCGCGTCAACCCCCCGCTCATTGATCAAACGACTCAGGGTCGGCAACAACTGGCTGTCTTGAAACTGGCGGAACGACAGGTTAACGGCCATATGCAACGGCGGCAGACCACGACCCAATAACCACTGCATGTCACGTAGCGCACGGGAAATAACCCAGTAACCGAGGGGTACGATCAACCCGGTTTCCTCCGCCAGTGGAATAAAGTCATTCGGGCCCAGCAAGCCGTGCTCGCTATGCTGCCAACGCACCAAGGCCTCCAACCCCACCACCACGCCGGTGTGCAGGCACAGGCGCGGCTGGTAGTGCAGCACCAATTCATCGCGGCGCAAGGCCCCGCGCAACTGGCTTTCTAGCGCGGCGCGGCTTTGTTCACTGCGACTATTACGTGGGTCATAGCAGCTAAAGCTGCAGCCTTGGCTGAGTTTGGCTTGCTGCATGGCGATGTGCGCATGCCACATCAGCAAATCGGCGCCGACCTCGGCAGAGGCTAAGGCCAGCCCCAAACTGGCGCCGATCAACAAACTCTCACCCTCAATCCAATAAGGCTCGGCCAAGGCGCGGGTAATTTTTTCGGCCAAACGCGCGCCTCGCGCGGGGTCACGGCGTATATCCAACAGTAAGGCAAACTCATCGCCGCCCAAGCGAGCCAGTTGATCGCAACCGTCCAGCTGCGCCTTCAAGCGCGCCACCACTTGCAGCAGCAAGCGATCACCGGCCTGATAACCGAGGGCGTCGTTGGCGTGACGAAAGTTGTCTAAGTCCAGGTGCACCAGCGCCAGCCCGCTGCCGGAGAACTCGCTCAACTGCACACTGAGCAAGGTCTGAAAACCTTGCCGATTGGCGATGCCAGTGAGGGGGTCTTGCTCAGCCAAACGCAGCAGAGTGCTCTTTAACTTGCCGTTTTCTGCGGCGTAACGTACACAGCGCTGCAAGAGCGGCGCGCTAAACGTACTGCGCACTAGCCAATCACAAACGCCCGCGGGAGCCTGTGCTGGTTCGGCCTCCAGCAGCAACACCGTTGGCAGCGGGCACAGGCCAAGCGCCGGCAAAGACTCAGGAGTACAAAACAACACACCATGCTGGCCCTGATCAAACAGGCTGCAGACCGCCTGCCAAGACGGCGCGGTAATCAATGGCCACGGGCTACCGAGCAAGGCCAAGGCATCGCGTAAAAGCTGGACCCATTCGCTGGATTTAGTCAGCAGGACTATTTGCGGCTCAACATGCGCGGACAAACAACCCCCCAAGGGTCAAGAATTAATGGCCATGCTTATGCCCACCTGCGCCGTTAATGGCCTTATTTAATTCGCGCGTCCTTGTGCTGCTTGCAAATAGCTTGCTCGAAACCGTGAGCGGCAGCAACCGCTGGCAAAAGGCTATATCGGCACTTTTCGCACAAATTCGCGCTCTGGCGCGGGAAATTGTCGATCTACGAACAAATATGGACTGCTCCGACAACTTCCCAGCGGTCCCTACTGAGGCCCTGAGCCTGCTAAAATGCCCGCCCTCCTTCGCTGAGCCCCTCGCCGATGTCACGCCTCAACCCCAGGCAGCAAGAAGCCGTTAATTTCATCAGTGGCCCGCTACTGGTGCTGGCGGGTGCTGGCTCCGGCAAGACCAGCGTGATTACCCGCAAAATTGCCTATTTGGTGCAGCATTGCGGCATGCGTGCCCAGCATATTCTGGCCATGACCTTTACCAACAAGGCCGCCCGCGAGATGAAAGAGCGCGTCGGCACGCTGCTCAAAGGCCCAGAGGCGCGCGGTTTAACGGTGTCGACCTTCCACAATCTGGGCATGAATATCATCCGCAAGGAGTACGCGCGGCTGGGCTACAAACCGGGCTTTTCAATTTTCGATGAGACCGACGTTAAGGCCCTGCTCAGCGACTTGATGCAAAAAGAGTACGCCGGCGATGATGGCGTCGATGAGGTAAAAAACATTATCGGCTCGTGGAAAAACGACCTGATCATGCCCACCGAGGCCCTGGAGCTGGCACGCAACCCGAAAGAGCAAACTGCCGCCATCGTTTACCTGCACTACCAGCGCACGCTCAAAGCCTACAACGCGGTGGATTTTGACGACCTGATCTTGATGCCGGTAAAGCTGTTCCAAGAGCACGCCGACATCTTGGAAAAATGGCAAAACCGCATCCGCTACCTGCTGGTGGACGAGTACCAAGACACCAATGCCAGCCAGTACCTGTTGGTGAAACTGCTGGTCGGCAGTCGCAATCAGTTCACCGTGGTCGGCGATGATGACCAGTCGATTTACGCCTGGCGCGGCGCGCGACCGGAAAATCTGATGCTCCTCAAAGACGACTTTCCGTCGTTGAAAGTGGTGATGCTTGAGCAAAATTACCGCTCCACCAGCCGTATTCTCAAATGCGCCAACACCCTGATTGCCAACAACCCGCACGCCTTCGAGAAAAAACTCTGGAGCGACATGGGCCATGGCGATCCGATCCGGGTCATTCGCTGCCGCAACGAAGACGCCGAGTGCGAGCGCGTGGCGATGGAAATCCTCACCCTGCATTTAAAGACCGACCGGCCCTATAACGATTTCGCCATTCTCTATCGCGGCAACTACCAAGCCAAGCTGATGGAGATGAAGCTGCAGCACCACCAAATTCCTTATCGCCTGTCGGGCGGCACCAGCTTCTTCGCCCGCCAAGAAGTCAAAGACCTGATGGGCTACTTTCGCCTGCTGGTTAATCCGGATGACGACAACGCCTTTTTACGGGTGATCAACGTACCGCGCCGCGAGATCGGTTCCACCACCCTGGAAAAACTCGGCAACTACGCCACCACGCGCAAAACCTCGATGTACAACGCCTGCGATGAAATCGGCCTGAGCGAGCACCTCGACGCCCGCTACAGCGAGCGCCTGCAACGTTTTAAGCGCTGGATGGACGGCATCCGTCAGCAGTGCGCGCAAACCGAGCCAATTGCCGT
>JBBKVZ010000121.1:0-2716 GCA_037968715.1 Pseudomonas sp. | reverse complement strand
ATCGTCGCCCCAGCCGCCACTGCGCTGGCCATGGTGTTTGGCACTCTGGCGGCGATTGGCCTGACCCGTGGCGAGTTTCGCGGCAAGGCCTTGGTGATGAGTTTGGTTATCTCGCCGATGGTGGTGCCGGTGGTGATTGTTGGTGTGGCCAGCTATCTGTTCTTCGCCCCGTTGGGTTTGGGCAATAGCTATATCTCGTTGATCTTGGTGCACGCGGTGCTCGGTGTGCCGTTTGTGATCATTACCGTGTCGGCCACCTTGCAGGGCTTTAACCAGAACCTGGTGCGTGCGGCTGCCAGCCTTGGCGCCTCACCATTGCGGGCGTTCTTTAGTATCACCCTGCCGCTGATTGCTCCGGGAGTAATCAGCGGTGCGTTGTTTGCCTTTGCCACCTCCTTTGATGAAGTGGTGGTGACCCTGTTCCTCGCCGGGCCTGAGCAAATCACCTTGCCTCGGCAGATGTTTAGCGGCATCCGTGAAAACCTCAGCCCGACCATCGCCGCCGCAGCAACCTTGCTGATTGGTTTCTCGATCGTCCTGCTGCTGACGCTGGAGTGGTTGCGTGGGCGCAGCGAGAAAATGCGCACGGCGGCTAATCACGAGTGAGTGTGCTGACGGGTAGGGCGTAAGGCGCTACCCGTCACTGACACAAGACAGCCGCGAGGGCGGGCGACTCGGGTTACAATACGCGCCATCTTGATTCTGCCATTCAGGTGCGCCATGCAACCTTTCGCCATTGCTCCGTCGATTCTTTCCGCAGACTTCGCCCGCCTCGGCGCTGAAGTCGACAACGTGCTGGCCGCTGGCGCCGACATCGTCCACTTCGATGTGATGGATAACCATTACGTGCCCAACCTGACCATCGGCCCGATGGTCTGTACGGCGCTGCGCAAATACGGCATCACCGCGCCGATTGACGTGCACCTGATGGTCTCGCCGGTCGATCGGATCATTGGCGACTTTATTGACGCCGGTGCTAGCTACATCACCTTTCACCCGGAAGCGACTGGGCATATCGACCGCTCCCTGCAGTTGATCCGTGACGGCGGTTGCAAGGCCGGTTTGGTGTTTAACCCGGCCACCTCGCTGGAGAGCCTCAAGTACGTGATGGATAAGGTCGACATGATCTTGTTGATGAGCGTCAACCCAGGCTTTGGCGGGCAGAAATTTATCCCCGGCACCCTCGACAAGCTGCGTGAAGCGCGCGCCCTGATCAAAGCTTCAGGCCGCGATATTCGTTTGGAAGTGGATGGCGGGGTAACCGTACAAAACATTCGCGCCATCGCGGCCGCCGGTGCCGACACCTTTGTCGCTGGCTCGGCGATTTTTAATGCCCCGGACTACCACGCGGTGATTGCGCAAATGCGTGCCGAACTGGCGCTCAGCCGCGAATGAACAACGCAATGCAGGGCGGTTTTGCTCAACTGTTACCCGGGCGCTTACCGCGCTTGGTGATGTTTGATCTGGACGGCACCTTGATCGACTCGGTGCCGGACCTCGCCGCCGCTGTCGATCAGATGTTGCTGGCGCGCGGCTTGCCGGTGGCGGGTATCGAGCGGGTGCGCAACTGGGTAGGCAACGGCGCTCGCGTGCTGGTGCGCCGCGCTTTAGCAGGCGACCTAGAGCACGCAGCCGTCAGCGATGCCGACGCCGAACCTGCGCTGCAGTTGTTTTTACAGCTATACGCCGACAATCACAGCCTCACGGTGCTTTACCCCGGCGTGCGCGAAACCCTCAAGTGGCTCAAGCAGCAGGGCGTCGAGATGGCGCTGATCACCAACAAACCAGAACGTTTTGTGGCGCCGTTGCTCGACCAGTTACGCATTGGTCGCTACTTTCGTTGGATTATCGGTGGCGATACCTTGCCGCAGCAAAAGCCCGACCCAGCGGCGCTTCTGCACGTGTTGCGGTTGGCCGAAGTACCGGCCAGCGAGGCGTTGTTTGTCGGTGACTCGCGCAGCGACGTGCAGGCCGCGAAGGCCGCCGATGTGCTTTGCGTAGCCATGAGTTATGGCTACAACCACGGCCGGCCGATTAGCGAGGAGCTGCCGGCGCTGGTGCTCGACGATCTGCGCCTGCTGCTGCCGGCAGATGCCTCAGGTTGCGCCGAACTAGCGGCTGCGCTACCGTTGACTGCTACCCCTTCATCCCCCCGTCAAAGAGATCAGAGCGTGGTGGTTATCCGTAAACACGGCTTTATAAAATCAGGGTTAATCAAGTCCGGGACGCAAATCCTCAAGGCTTTGGCCCGCTGGCGTTGGCGCGCCTGATTTGAGCCTGGCCGGTACGCCGGTATGTTTACCCATTTGCTCTAAACCGCTTCAGGTACGCCGCGTGCATCGCCGCGCCAGAATCGGTTTTTACCTCAAGCCACGAGGCTGAATATGACCCGCGAAGAATTCCTGCACTTAGCCGCTGACGGCTATAACCGCATACCTGTGGCCCTCGAAACCCTGGCCGATTTCGACACGCCGTTGTCGTTGTATTTGAAGCTGGCCGACGCGCCTTACACCTACTTATTAGAGTCGGTACAAGGCGGCGAAAAATGGGGCCGTTATTCGATCATCGGCCTGCCGTGCCGCACTGTGCTGCGCGCCTACGAACACCAAGTGACGGTCAGTGTTGACGATGTGCTGGTCGAGTCGCACGAGTGCGCAGACCCGCTGGCCTTTGTCGAAGCCTTCAAAGAGCGCTATCAGGTGGCCCCGGTGGCCGG
>JBBKVZ010000120.1:0-5288 GCA_037968715.1 Pseudomonas sp. | reverse complement strand
CAGGTTGGCCCCAGCAGTGAGCTGCCGGAAACCGCCGATGTGGTACTCGACCTCAAGGGGCATATCGTTATCCCCGGCCTAATCAATACGCACCACCATATGTACCAAAGCCTGACCCGCGTGGTGCCCTCGGCGCAGGACGGTGAGTTGTTTAATTGGCTGCAGAACCTCTATCCGATTTGGGCCCGCCTGACCCCAGAGATGATTCAAGTCTCGACCCAGACGGCGATGGCTGAGCTGATTTTGTCTGGCTGCACCACCTCCAGCGATCACCTGTATATCTACCCCAACGGCTGCAAATTGGATGACAGTATTCATGCGGCTGCCGAGATTGGTATGCGCTTTCACGCCGCGCGCGGCAGCATGAGCGTTGGCCGCAGCCAAGGCGGTTTGCCGCCCGATAGCGTGGTTGAAAAAGAAGCTGACATCCTCAAAGAATCGCAGCGTTTGATTGAGGACTATCACGATGCCTCCCACGGTTCGATGCTGCGTGTAGTGGTCGCCCCGTGTTCGCCTTTCTCGGTCAGCCGCGACCTGATGCGCGAAGCTGCCGTGCTGGCACGTGAATATGGGGTGTCGCTGCACACCCATTTGGCTGAAAACCAAAACGATGTCACCTACAGCTGCGAAAAATTCGGCATGACCCCGGCGCAATACGCCGAAGACCTCGGCTGGGTCGGCCCGGATGTTTGGCACGCCCACTGTGTGCAGTTGGATCAGCACGGCATCGACCTGTTCGCCCGCACCGGCACCGGCGTGGCGCATTGCCCGTGCTCAAATATGCGCTTGGCCTCGGGCATTGCGCCGATCCGCAAAATGCGCGATGCCGGTGTGCCAGTGGGTATTGGTGTTGACGGCTCGGCCTCCAACGATGGCGCGACCATGATCGGTGAAGTGCGCCAGGCCTTGCTGCTGCAACGGGTGGGCTTTGGCCCGGATGCCATGACTGCGCGGGAGGCGCTGGAGATCGCCACCCTAGGCGGCGCCAAGGTGCTTAATCGTAATGATATTGGCGCCTTGGCGCCGGGTATGTCGGCGGATTTCGTCGCCTTCGACCTGCGCCAAATCGCTTTCGCCGGCGCCCTGCATGACCCGCTAGCGGCGCTGGTGTTCTGCGCGCCGAGCCAAGTCGCGCACAGCGTGATTAACGGCAAACAGGTAGTCAAAGACGGACAATTGCTGAGTATCGACTTGCCGCTGGTGATCGAGCGGCATAACCGCTTGGCGCATCAGTTGGTCAGTGGCGAGTAATGCTTGGCTCGGCAACGTGCGAGCGGTAAATAATTTGACCTATTGGTCGGCAAGTTGGCGCGATTATTATTCGGACAGCTTGCCTTAGCGGTACAGCTCGCGGCGGAAGATTAACGGTTTGGGCCCCGCATAGATGCCAAAGCTGGCCAAGCCTTTGGCGGCGCTGCGGCCGCTGCCGTTCCAGTCGAAATACAGCCAAGTTGGCAGGGTCGTTAATGTCGCCTGCACGCTGCCATCATTGCCGGCCCCTGGCGCACTCAACAGCAATGAGCGATTGCCTACCACCGGCCAGACTAAGCTGGGCGTAGTCTCTCCCGTAGCCAGATTCCCGGTGAAGTCACTCAGCAGCGGCGCGCCCAACACCGAAGCATTGGTGCAGGTATCCAGACCTTCTGGCTGAAAGCTACCACCTGCCGTGCTCTGCCAGCTCTCCAGCGTTATGGGCAGGCTCAGCGCCTGTAGTTCAGAGCCGTGGGCATTGCCGAACCGTAGACGGCCCAAACGCACCGCAGTGCCCGGGCTGGCGGCAAAATTATAGGTGTAGGCCTGGCAACTGGCTTGGCCGTTGAGGTAGCAGACAGTGTCTGCGTCGGTGAGCGCCGCGGCACTGAAGCTTTGGCTCACCGCTGCCGTGAAGGGCAGGTCAGCGGCCAGCGGCAAGGTAGCGGGGGTGTAGGTTAACGTTTCGCCACTCCAGCGATAGCTCTGCGTGCCATCGCCATTGTCCGCTCCGCTCTGACTCAGGCTGGCGCTGCCGGCACTAGTTAAACGTCCGCTGGCATCCAAGCTGGCCTTACCGGTGACCGAGACATAGGCATTTCGTGTCGGCGTCGCCAGCCGCCAGAAAGCGCCGCGATCATAGTTGCTAGTCACCCCGCCGGCGCGGTTATAGCCGGTCACTGTCAGCGCGGGCTCCTGGCCCACGGCAAAGGCCATCGGCTGACCTTGATAGCTGAATGCACTGCCGCAACTGGGCGTCAGGCTAGCGCTGGCGTTGGCACCCAGATAGGCCGGAGTAAAGCGCCCGACATTACCGCTGGTGCCGCCACTGACAGTCTCGCCATCGAGATAACTGGCGGACGCCGGAGTAGCTGTCAGGCGGAACACCCCGACCTCGGAAATGGTTTGGCTGACGGTGGTCTGGTTGCCCAACACATGGCTGTAGCTACTAACTCCGAGCACGCCATTACTGCCACCGGCCGGGCCAATCACTGTGCTGCTCAGGGCAATACTGCCGAGTTGAAAGTTCGGCGTAGAGATATTGCCGGTGCACAATTCGGTTGCGGTCAGCGCCTCACCATCAGCCTGCCAGCCCACGCCCTTAACCCGCATGGAAAAATTGTCACCGGCACGCACATTGCCGGGAAATAGCGGGCAGCTGGTGTTGGCGGCGGTGCAACTGGTGCTGGTATCGGTTTGCATGCACAGACCGTAAGGCTTGGCGACGAAGTTGTCATTGCCGGTCATTAGCAGCCCGTTCTCTGTGCCACTGGTCGGTGCATAGCGGGCATTCAGGGTCATCTGTCCGGCGTCGTCGTAGCGCACAGTCAGCGGTGCGCGGGCCGCAGCATCGAAGATCAAACTGACATTGCTCAGCGTTGCCGACACTGAAGTGCCGTTGACGAACACCGGTTGAGTACCGCTGGCTGGGCTGAGATAGCTCGAACTGAACTGTACGTCGCGCGTGCCGCTGGCAAACCCCGGCACGCAGGCCTGGCTGGTATCGGATTTTTTCACCGCCTGAATGGTTGCGGCGGTGGGTTTGGCCGCCAGCAGATTGGGCACCGTCAGCAGGAAGCCGCTGTCGGCATAGTTGATTTTGCAACCAGTGCTCGTGCAGGTCGAAACACTCAGCGGCTTGGTCACCGGCGTAGAGCTGGAAACCCCGACAGTCACATCGCCAAGCACATTGCTGCGCAGTTGTACCGTGGCCTTGCCGCCACTGAAATTGATGGTATTGCCGCCGCTGACAGTTGCTGGGGCGGTCGCGGTCCAACCACTGCTAGGGCTTAGGCTGACACTAACCGGATCAGTCAGCAGCGTGCTGCAGCTGGCATTCATGCAGGCCTTGATGGTCACCGGTTGCGGGCTACAGGTTAGTGCGCTACTGGCATAGCTGAAGTCGAAATGGTCGATCTGCTGACCGATAGGATTAAGCTCGGTGGCGCAGACCTGTAAATCATCCAGCTCATGAGTATTGGTCGAGCCACCCGATGAGCCGGTAAACGACAGATAGAAGTTCTGCGGCAACCCAGCCTGGCCCGCAGCGGCCAACACATCAACCGCGTTAATTCCGGGCAGTACCGTAAAACCTGCGCCGGTATCACGCTCAACCGTCACCAGCGCCTTGCCGGTGTATCGCCCATCCACGCTAATTCTGTAGGTATAACCAGGATTAGGTGTCGAACCAGGGGTATCAATGCCGGGGTTCAGGTTGGCCGCGGTACCTGCTACATAGCGATAACCGGAAATTCGATCGGCAGCGCCAGAACCGCGTATGGCCACAGAATCAAGACGCCGTCCGGGACCTCCTGGACCGCCCTCTGTAGAGAAATTACCATACTCATCCAGCCCCACACCCAACCAGCCGCCGGCAAATCCTAGGTTTGTCGCATTGCCACGCGAGCCATAACCCAGCGGCCCACCATAGCTGCCCGGCAGCGGTGCAATGCTGGCATCGGAGAGAATTACCCCGACGCCATCCGCGCCGCTACCGTTATAGGCATAGTGTTTGAACTGCACCTGCACATAGTTGCCCGCTGCGGGAAATAAGCGCTGCAAGGTGGCGGCGGTGGCGACGTTGCCGCTGTTATTGGTCAGCCGCATGCGATCAGCGACTATCACGGGTACCCCAAAGCTGCCGCCGCTGGAGCTGGTGGCCCAATCTGTGCCAAGGCTGGGGCGAGAAAAAGTATCGTTAAAGCACTTTAATTGCAGCGGGCAGGTATGCCTTTCGGTGGCCAGTGCGCTGATTTCGGTGGGGCTCAGGGCAGTATCGAAAATCCGCACTTCATCCAGCTGACCATTGAAATAACGACCGGTGAGGCCTTGGTCATTGCCTAACTGCAACGGATTGGTATTGGCCCGAGGGGTGCCGTTAAATCTGGCTTGGCCAGCAAGAGTTCCGTTGATATAAATACTTTGATCGTTTTTGGCGAAGCGGATGACCACATGGCTCCATTGCCCGACCGACACCCTCGTGGTGCTATCCAGCTGACGGGTAGCGCTGGGACTGCTGGTCTGCCACCACCAATTGACGCTGCCATCGGATTTTAGGTGGAACTCATAGTTCACATCTTTGGACAAAATGGTCATCAGACCACTGCTCGGCAGCGCGCTAGGCCGCACCCACACACCAATGGTGAAGCTGTCCTGCAGGTCGAGGCGATCATCATCAGCGCGCTGTATGTATTGCTTCTTGGCTGACTCAAACACCCCATAGCGACAGGTGCCAACAGCATTGACTGTGCTTAGCGCCGGGTTGATAGCTGCACTGCTGGCGCTGTTAAATACACTGCCATCCAGCCCGTTGCCAGAAGCATCGACTACCTGGCCGGCGGCCCCCGTCCAGCTGGCCTCGTCCATATTCCAGCTCAAGACTTGCGCGGCTGACACCACGGCTGGCCATAGCAGCAGGGCACACAACATACAGCGCCAGCGTATCGCACTCATTTCTCCACCTTCGCCGTCAGGCGACGAAACGCATAGTCTGACCGGCTGCCAGGTGCACCATTTTGCGCAGTGGCGGTGAGGGTATAGATGCTCAGCGCCGTGCCATTTTCATCGCTATAGCCAAGGCTGGCACAATTTAGGCTGACAGTGAACTCGCTCAAATTACTGCCCACCATACTGACCGTGCTGCTTGTCGCGCAATTGCCTGCCACTGCCCGCGTGATGCCCCATTCAAGCCCCGCCCGCGCCGCCTGATAAGCCCGTGCCTGCTGAATGGCCAGGCTATTGGTGCCGTGTTGATTAACGGCCAGGCGGGTCATGGCTACTATCACCAAGGCGATGATAATCATCACAAACATGGCAGC
>JBBKVZ010000119.1:0-2867 GCA_037968715.1 Pseudomonas sp. | reverse complement strand
ACTTGCCAAAGTACCTTTACGCTCGAATCGAGTTGGCGAAATACCTCATCCACCCAAGCTGTGCCACAGATCACCGCTGCATCGCGGCTGATGATGCGTGCTTGCGCGCTGCGCTCAGCGGCGATCAACTGCGCGGTAATGTCGCCGCTGCCGAGGTCTTCACGCAGGGCGTTGGCGACGTTGGCGCTAATTTCACGGCTAAGGTCGGCAAGAATTAGATTGGGCATAATGGGCTCCGCATTCAAGATGCGGGCGATTATAGAGGCAGTGCAGGGCAGATGCAGCGAATGCCGTGTGTGTTGACCGGCTTTCTGCTAGACAGATAAGGTGCATTGGTCGTGCGCGAGTGACCGCTCAGAGGCTGTCAGGGTGCATCTGTGACATGGATCATGTCTAGAGAGTAAAGCGCCCTGTTAGTCACAAGCTCATCCCTATAATGGTGTTATTAGTTGTATCTGGCGCCAAGCCTTTGACGTTATGGAAAACGCTCAGTGAATGCAGTGCAGGCCGTTTAGCCCGAGAGGGGTCGTCTGCGGGAGACTCGTAATGACCGATGCTAAAGTGGTGCGCCTGAATCGGGTTGCCCCTGCGCACCCACCCATTTCGCCGGTAGGAAGACTGCCCGTGGCACTGACGCAAGTTCGTGACAAAGCTGCAGCACAACTCAAACACGCCATGCAGGGCTTGTTTGATAACGCCGACGATTCGCTGTTTGAAATGGCTGACCGGGCGGTTAGTAATGCTGAGCAAAATAACTTTTTTGAAGCCATGCGTGATTTGCGCTTAAAGCGTAAAAATATCGAACGGGCTTTTTTGCAGAAGATTTTTGAGTCTTTTGCTGTTCTCAATCAATACGAAATTGGCAAGCCGCCTCAGTTAGACGCTGTTTCTTACGATGCCTTGGCGTTGGTGCAGGAGGACGCTCTCGAAGAGTCCGTGGCGCTGGATGGCATGATCTCCAAAGTTCTGGGCCGCGATAGTGTGGCCTTGGGCCATATAACCGCGCGTTTGAACGCACTGGTGAGCAAGAAAATTGAAGATAAAACCAATCCGCTAGGGCCGCGCGAGTTGTGTGTGGCTTTCTTGGATGCCTGTCGCAGCTTAGGCGTAGAAATTAAGGTCAAGCTGATCATCTTCAAGCTGTTTGAAAAGTATGTATTGGTTGACCTTGACCAGCTATACGCCGAGGTCAACTTGTTGCTGATAACGGCTGGGGTATTGCCTGAGTTGCAATCGGCGCCGCCACGACGCACGCCAACGCGTAGCGCTGCCTCGGTTGCCGGGTCTAAAACTAAGGCTGAAGGGGCTACTGCCGGCGAGGTTGTTAGCTACAGCGAAGAGGGTATGCAGGAGGTTTTTGGCGTTCTACAGGAGTTGCTAGCCCAAGTGCGTGGCTCGGGTATGCCTGCCCGCGAACAGCCGGTGGGCGCGGTACCGATTTCTAGCAATGATTTACTGCGCTTGCTTTCGCACATGCAGCAGCGCGTACCAGAACAGAGTGCTGCGCTTACGGATGAGAGCGCTTTGCGTGATCAACTGGAACAGTTGCTCGGGCGTGCCAGCGTTAAAAGCGGTAAGACGCGGGTGGTGGGTGAGGTTGATGAGGATGTCATCAACCTAGTCTCTATGTTGTTCGAGTTCATTCTCGACGACCGCACTTTGCCAGATTCGCTGAAGGCGCTGATTGCCCGCTTGCAGATTCCGATGTTGAAGGTTGCGGTGCTCGATAAGGCCTTCTTCAGTCGCGGTACTCATCCGGCGCGCCGCTTGTTAAATGAAATTGCGTCGGCAGCCATGGGTTGGAGTGGCCATGATGATGAGCAGCGGGACAGCTTGTACTTGCGCATTGAGCAGGTGGTGCAGCGTCTTCTAAAAGATTTTGTTGATGATCCAGCGATTTTCTCCGAGCTATTGACCGAGTTTACCGCCTTTACTGGCGATGAGCGCCGCCGCAGCGACTTGCTTGAGCAGCGTACCCGCGATGCTGAAGAGGGTCGGGCCAAGTCAGAAATGGCCCGTCAACACGTTGCTGAGGCGCTGAATCAGCGTTTGCTCGGTAAGACTCTGCCTGAAGTTGTGGTGCGCTTGCTGCAAGAAGCGTGGAGCAGTGTGTTGATGCTGGCGTGCTTGAAGCACGGTGCAGAGTCTGTGCAGTGGCAAGACGCTGTGGCAACTATGGATGACCTAGTTTGGAGTGTTGCGCCACACGAAGACCCGCAAGCGCGCATGCGCTTGCTCGAGCTGGTGCCTGGCTTGCTTAAGGCCTTGCGTGAGGGGTTGCTGGGCGCAGGGGTTGACTCCTTTGTTACCAGTGAGTATTTCGCCCAACTGGAAGCTTTGCATGTGCAGGCCTTTCAGCGCTTCAAATGGTCAATTCCGGCGCCTGTAGTGGCCGAGCCAGAGTTTGGGGCTGATGATCAACTATTGATCTCGCCAGTGCCGCTGCGTGACGAGGCCGAGCTCGCCGTTGAACAGGCTTTGTCTGCGTTGGACTTGCCGGAGTTGGTTGAAGGTGAGGCGTCGGCAGAACCGGCGGCGATGGTCGAGGTCATTGAGGAGATCATCCTGTTGGCTCCCGGTGAGGTGCGCGAGCCGCAGACTGAAGTGCTATTGGCTGAAGACGATGAAGCGTTTTCTCGGGTTGATAGTTTGCACGTTGGCAGCTGGGTCGAGTTTCAGGAGGATGAAGAACATAAATTGCGCTGTAAATTGGCTGCGGTGATCAAACCCACCGGCAAGTTCATTTTCGTTAATCGTACGGGGATGAAAGTGCTGGAAAAGACCCGCACTGGCCTTGCTGTAGAGTTTCGGCGCAACGCTATTCGTTTGCTGGATGACGCGCTGTTGTTTGATCGGGCCTTGGAGTC
>JBBKVZ010000118.1:0-4138 GCA_037968715.1 Pseudomonas sp. | reverse complement strand
ACCTGGCTATCGCCCTTCACCACAGAGGCGCTAGGCACAGCCAACACCGGACAACGATTGCCATCAATCAACGCGAGTTTTGGCTGAACGCTGAGGCCGGCCACCGCACGCTGCATTGCCAGCATGGTGGCGTGCAAAATATTCAGCTGGTCGATCTCTTCAACCTCAGCGCGAGCAATGCACCAAGATATGGCCTTTGCGCAGATCTCATCGAACAGTTGCTCACGACGCGCAGCTGTAAGCTTCTTAGAGTCGTTCAAGCCCAAGATAGGCCGTGCAGGATCTAAAATGACTGCGGCAGTGACGACTGCACCGCACAGTGGCCCACGACCAACTTCATCGACACCCGCGACCAATTCCTCAACCAAGCTAAAATCCAGGCCTAGCGACATACTTGCCCCGCCACCAAGCCGAGCACAGCATCCGCCGCCTGAGTTGAGGCATCTAGGCGCAAACTGCGGTGAATCGCCGAGAATTCGCGGGTTTGTCCGCTGCCATCCACAAGCAGCGGCAATAGCTGCTCGGCAAGCGCCGCCGAAGTAGCTGCCTGTTGAATCAGCTCTGGCACTAATAGTCGACCGGCCAATAAATTAGGCAACGATAAATACGCACTTTTAACTAGTTTTTTCAGAATCCAGTAAGTAAGGGGCGCTACGCGATAGGCCACGACCATAGGTCGGTGACACAACAGCGCTTCAAGAGTGGCTGTGCCCGAAGCAATCAGCACCGCATCACAAGCAGCCAAAGCTTCGTGTGATTGACCATCAAGTAGGCGCAAGGGCAAATCACGCCCCAGCAACAACGCTTCTATCTCCACCCGTCGCTCTGGGCTCGCACACGGCAACACAAAACGCAGGTCGGGTCGTAACTGCAGCAATAGCTCTGCAGTATCCAAAAATAAAGCACCAAGCTTTGCAACTTCACCGCCACGACTACCCGGCAATAGCGCTACAACAGGCCCTACCGCAGGCAAGCCAAGAACTATGCGCGCTGCGCTACGATCAACTTCTAAAGGAATGGTATTGGCCAGAGGGTGTCCGACAAAACGTACCGGTACTTGCTGGGCCTGATAAAACTGCGCCTCGAAGGGAAATAACGTCAACATCAGATCACAGCCTTCGCGAATCTTCAGCACGCGCTTCTGCCGCCACGCCCACACCGACGGGCTAACGTAGTGCACGGTCTTGATCCCAGCACGGCGCAGCTTAAGTTCAATATTGAGAGTGAAGTCCGGCGCATCGATACCAATGAACACATCCGGCTTTTGTTCAACCAGCGTAGCGATCAGGCGCTTGCGCCGGGCGAGTAACTCTGGGAGACGGCCGAGCACCTCGACCAAACCCATCACTGACAGTCGCTCCATCGGAAAATACGAGTTCAGCCCCTGCGCTTGCATGCGCGGGCCGCCAACGCCGATAAATTCGACAGCTGGATGCTGCGCGCGAAGTGCCAGCATCAGGCCTGCGCCAAGAATATCGCCGGAGGCCTCACCTGCAACTAAAGCGACACGCAAGGATGCTGACATGCTAACGGGTAATACCACGACTTGACGCCTGAACCGAGTCGCGAAACAGTGCGACCTCAGGATGCAACTCGGCCAACTCAGCCATCTCACTCAACGCCTGCACGATGGTCAGGCCCTGGCGATAGACTATTTTGTAGCAGCGGCGCAGCGCCTGAATTGCCTCAGGCGTGAAACCGCGCCGACGCATGCCTTCAAAATTCATGCTGCGCGCCTCTGCAGGGTTACCCACCACAGTGACGAACGCGGGAACATCCTTGCCAATCGCAGTACCCATTCCCGAGAAACTGTGAGCACCAATTCGGCAGAACTGATGAACCAGGGTAAACCCAGAAAGAATCGCCCAGTCATCAACTAAAACATGCCCGGCCAAAGCGGTGTTATTCACCAAAATACAGTGATTAGCGATAACGCTATCGTGGCCAATATGCACATAGGCCATGAGCAAATTATGATCGCCAATAGACGTCTCGCCGCGGTCCTGAATAGTTCCACGATGAATAGTCACCCCTTCGCGAATCACATTGTGATCGCCAATCACCAGGCGGGTATCTTCGCCCTTGTACTTCAAATCTGGTGTGTCTTCACCGACCGAAGAAAACTGATAAATTCGGTTGTGGCGACCAATCTTGGTTGGGCCTTTGATAATTACATGCGGGCCAACCACGGTACCCTCAGCGATCTCCACACCGGGCCCAATAATCGACCAAGGACCGACTTGAACGTCATCCGCCAGTTTGGCTGTCGGATCGATAATGGCGCGAGGGTCAAGCAAAGTCATATTTTACGATCCGCGCAGATAATTTCAGCCGAGCAAACATTTTTGCCGTCAACTGTCGCTTTGCAGGAAAACTTCCAGATACTGCGCTTACAGCTAATAAATGTAGCCTCCAGCTGTAACTGATCGCCAGGTACAACAGGCTGCCGAAAACGTAGCTTGTCGGAGCCTACAAAATAATACAGCACGCCATCATCTGGCTTAATGCCCATCATTTTGAAACCAAGAATACCGGCTGCTTGTGCCATAGCTTCAATGATTAGCACACCTGGCATAATCGGAAACTGTGGAAAATGGCCGTTAAAAAAAGGCTCATTGATGCTGACATTTTTATAAGCACGAATATGCTTAGCGTCTAGATCCAAATCCACCACCCGATCGACCAGCAAAAACGGGTAACGATGCGGTAAATATTCGCGAATCTGATTGATGTCCATCATATCTAAGCAAGCCTGTAGTGAAGATTGGAGCCGCATAACCACTCGCGGATTAGGGCTCTGATGAGTTTTGCTCGCTTGCAGTCACTGCGTTCAAACGTTTTTCTAACACCTGAATTCGACGTGCCATGTCATCAAGCTGACGAAAACGTGTTGCACTCTTGCGCCACTCAGCCGAAGGCTGCATAGCGGTGCCAGAAGAATATGAGCCTGGCTCAGTAATTGAGCGGGTGATCATGGTCATACCGGTAACAAACACGTTGTCACACACCTCAATATGTCCGACCAAACCAGCTCGGCCAGCAATCATGCAGTGTTTACCAATCTTAGTGCTGCCGGAAATCCCGGCACCACCTGCCATCGCCGTGTGATCACCAATTTGTACGTTGTGCGCGACCATGATTTGGTTATCCAGCTTCACACCATTACCAATAATAGTGTCTGCCAGAGCGCCGCGATCAATAGTGGTATTGGCGCCAACCTCAACGTCATCACCAAGCAACACACCACCAATTTGCGCGATTTTCTGCCATATACCCTTTTCGTTGGCAAAACCGAAACCGTCAGCGCCTAGTACTGCGCCGGACTGAATAACAACACGCTTACCGATATGGACATCGTGGTAGAGAGTCACGCGCGGCGCTAACCAACCATCAACATCAATAACCGTGCGCGCGCCGATAAAACAGTGCGCGCCCACGCGGACCCCCGCACCAATTTGCACAGCACTTTCAATAACCACGTAAGGGCCAATACAGGCACTCGGGTGTACCTGAGCATCTTCGGCTACTAATGCAGTTGGATGCACACCTACAGCAGCAACGGGCTTACGATCAAACAAGTGTGATAACTGGGCGTAAGCAAGATACGGATTAGCCACCAACAAAGCAGCGCCGACATAGCCATCCGCATCCGCAGGTGACAGCAATACCGCAGAGGCTTGGGAGTCGGCAAGGAACTTGCGATACTGCGGATTGGCTAAAAAGCTCAACTGCCCAGCTTGAGCATCCTGCAAAGTGGCGAGACCGCTAATTTGCGTATCGGCACCACCTTGTAAAGTCGCTCCCAAGCGCTCGGCTAACTCACCAAGAGTAAATACTACTCCGGTCATAATTAGCGCTGCTTATTCATACGCTCAATGACTTGGCGAGTGATGTCGTATTGCGGCTTCACATCAACCACTGCACCACGCTCAAACACCAAATCATAATTACCTTGTTTGATAACTTCCTCTACTGCCTTGTCTAGCTTTGGCTTCAATTGCTTGAGCATTTCACGGTCAGCGATGGCCTTGGCTTCATTCAGCTCCTTAGATTGAAACTGAAAATCACGGGCCTTCTGCTTAAATTCCAACTCAAGGCGTTCACGCTCGCCCTGCTGCATTTTCTCGCCACCTTTAAC
>JBBKVZ010000117.1:0-5528 GCA_037968715.1 Pseudomonas sp. | reverse complement strand
GCTTCTGGACTACCGGCTGGCAGTCATTACGGCTGCCCCCCTCAAGAAGGCTGCGAAGTTTATTGGCCGGTGTGTCGCGTGTCAACTGTGGGTCAGCGAAAACTTCTGCAGTGCTAACGCTAACTTGCGGAATTGCCACCAAAAACCATGGTTCTGTGAGCTCTACGGGGGTGAGGATTTCGCCGACCCCTTCGGCGAAAGCGGCGTGGCCACGGACAAATACCGGTACATCTGCGCCCAAATTTAAGCCGAGGCTTGCCAGTTGGTCTGCGCTCCAGTGCAATTGCCACAGGTGGTTAAGGCCGAGCAGGGTGGTGGCTGCATCAGAGCTGCCACCGCCGAGCCCGCCGCCCATCGGTAAGCGTTTAGTCAGCCAGATGTCGGCACCTTGCGTGCATTGGCTGGCGTGTTGCAGTTGGCGCGCCGCGCGCACGATTAAGTTGCTGTCGTGGGCCACGCCGCTGAGTTCGCTGTGCAGATGAATGGCGCCATCGCTGCGCGGCGCAAATGTCAGCTCATCGGCATAGTCGAGAAACTGAAACAGGGTTTGCAGTTGGTGATAGCCATCGCTGCGCCGCCCGATGATGTGCAGCATTAAATTAAGTTTGGCTGGGGCGGGCAGTGTCAGGCTGTGTGCTGGCGGCGTTGTCGGGCTGACCGGCATATTATTTGCCGAGCTGGCGTGGCTGCCAGTCTTTGATGACTAGGGTAATGTCGAGCTTGCTGCCGTGCAATTTGATGCGCTCGGGTAACCAGTAGCCGTGTTGTTCGACATAACTCAAATACTCAACCTTCCAGTCGTCTTGCTGCAGCGCGGCCAGCCGGCTATCGCTGCTTAAGGTCAGGCTGCTCGGGCTGTCGCTGGCGGGCAGGCCGCGAATCCACCAAAACAAATGCGCAACGGGCAGGCTCCAGCCCAGTTGTTGCTGTAAGAGTTGTTCGCCGGTCTCGGCCTCGAAGCTGCCTTGGTTGGCGGCGTCTAGGCGCACTTTACCCGGCCTGCCGGTAAGTCTTGCAGCGCCGCCACCCATAGGGCCGGCGAGCCGAATGTCAAAGTAGTCCTGGCGTTGCAGCCAAAACAGGGTAGCGCTGGCACTGTCTATTTTGCCGTCGCGACGTTCAGCACGAATGCCAATTTTGCCGCTTATTTCCCAGCCGTTGAGCTTGCTTAGCTGCTCTTTGTGCTGCTTCCAAAGTGCGGGATCGCCCTGGCCACTGAGGGTTTCATGTGAGGTCAAGCCGGCGCAGCCGCTCAGCAGGGCTAAGCAGCAGGCGGCAATCAGTAGACGAAATTGCATGTTTTAAAGTGTCTCTTTGCCGGTTAAACGCAGTACAGCATCGCGAATGACTGGGCTGTTAGGGGTTTTTTCCAGGGCTTGCGCCCAGACTTCACGTGCTTCGCGCTGCTTGCCATTGGCCCACAATACCTCGCCCAAGTGAGCGGCAACTTCGGCGTCGGGGAACTGCTCCAGCGCTTGGCGCAGGAGTGCTTCGGCGACGTCGAGCTGGCCTTGGCGATAGTTCACCCAGCCTAGGCTGTCGAGCACTGCCGGGTCTTGCGGATTGATTTGATGTGCTTGCTCAATCAGTGCGCGCGCCTCGTCAAAGCGGGTGGTGCGATCCGCCAGGGTGTAGCCGAGGGCATTAAGGGCCATGGCATTGTTCGGTTCACGCTGGATAATTACGCGTAAATCGCTTTCCAGTTGCTTCAAGTCGTTGCGCTTTTCCGCCAGCATGGCCCGCGTGTAGAGCAGGTTCAGGTCGTCGGGAAACAACAATAGGGCTTCTTGGGTAGTCTCCCAAGCCTGCGCGTTTTGTCCGTGATTGGTTAGGCTTTCCGTCTCGATCAGATACAGCTGGATGGCGTAGTCGGGTTGTCTTTCGCGTTCTTTCTCAAGGTGATTGCGTGCTTGGTTAACGCGCTTGGCACTGAGCAATATGTCAGTTTGGCGCATTTGTGCGCCGAGGTATTCATTGCCTGGGCCGACTAGGTCGTACTCAATCAGTGCGCTTTCTGTGTCGTTGCGCTCTTCGTAGATGCGCCCAAGATTAAAATGCGCGATGTCTAAGTGACTGCCGCGGGCAATCAGCTCTTCAAGATAGACCGCCGCTTCTTGCCAGTCTTGACCTTCCATGCACACTAGCGCGAGTGACAGGCGCAGGTCGTCGTCATCCGGGAATTGCTGTACCAGGCTGGAGAACTCAACTCGGGCGTCATCCAGGCGCTCTTGCTCGACCAGCAGGCGTGCATAGGTCAGGCGTAAACGTTTGTCGTCGGGGTGCAGTTGGATGCCGTCCTCAAGCAGTGGCACGGCCTCATCGCTGCGTTGCAATACTTGTAGTAAGCGTACGCGCAGCAGTAAGGGCGGTACGTCATTGCTGCTGTCTGGATGCGCTTCCAGCAGCGCCAAACCGGCCTCGGGTTTGCCGTCTTGTTGCAGTAATAAGGCTTTGCCGAACAGTAATTGACTGTTTTGCGGGTGCTTGCGCAATAACCGCTCAAAGCTTTGCAGCAAACCTGCGCGGGTTTCCGGTGCGGTTTCAGCGGCGGACAAGGCCAAAAAGTCGAAGTTAGTGTCGCCTTGCGCCTGGAGCACTTTTTCCATGTAGTTCATGGATTGCTCGTAGCGTCCGGCATGTGCCATCTGGATGGCGGCGGCGCGCTGCGCATCGAGATTGCTTGGGGCGCTTTTTGCCCAGATCAGTGCGCTCTCTTGCGCGGCCTGATTATCGCTGAGGTATTCGGCGATGCGAAACGCGCGCTCGGCAACGCCGGCATCTTGAGTGCTCTTGGCTTGCGCCATATAGCCCTCTAACGCCAGGTCATAACGATTGCGCTGGCCAGCCAGCTCCGACGCCAACAGAGTAACCAAGCTTTCTTGACTAAATGAGCCATACACCACAGGTGGGCTGGGTGGGCTCGGGACTTCCGCCGCAGGCGTTGAGCTAGGGCTGGTTGGCGGCGTAAAAGTTTGGCAACCACCAATTAAAGCGAGGGCAGAAAGTAAGGCAAAAATGTTTTTCATGGGTGCAAAGTTCAACTTGCCGGCGGTCTGGTCATCATGACACAAGCCACCAGCCAAGCCCAAGCGGGCCGCTGCTATCTATGGGCGGGCGACGGCTTAACGTGCAGGGAGGTTGTTCTATGGCGGGTGAAGTAGGACAATCGGCCGTTTTCCGACACTGTCAGCGACTCTGCATGGCCTTCCTTGCTCTTGGTATCAACCATAAAACCGCTTCGGTGGCTGTTCGCGAGCGCGTGGCGTTTAGCCCTGAGCGACTGGTTGCGGCCCTGCAGCAACTCTGCGCGCACACCACAAGCCGCGAGGCGGCGATTCTCTCCACCTGTAATCGCAGTGAGCTGTATCTGGAACAAGACGGCCTGGACGTTGATCAGGTACTCACCTGGCTGGCGGCTTACCACGGTTTAGACATTAGCGAGTTACGCGCCTGTGCCTATGTGCATGCCGACGAGCAGGCCGTGCGGCACATGATGCGCGTGGCCAGTGGGCTGGACTCGATGGTGCTCGGCGAGCCGCAAATTTTCGGTCAGTTAAAGTCTGCCTATGCGGTGGCCCGTGAGGCAGGCACCGTTGGCCCGTTACTAGGGCGGCTGTTTCAGGCCACCTTTAGTACCGCCAAACAGGTGCGCACCGACACCGCCATCGGTGAAAACCCGGTCTCGGTGGCCTTTGCTGCCGTGAGCTTGGCTAAGCAAATTTTCAGTGACTTAAACCGCAGCCAAGCCCTGCTGATTGGCGCTGGCGAGACCATCAGCTTGGTCGCCCGCCATCTGCACGACCAAGGTATTAAACGCATCGTGGTCGCCAACCGCACCTTGGAGCGGGCCAGTCAGTTGGCCGAGCAATTTGGTGCGCATGCGGTGTTGTTGTCGGAGATCCCGCAGGAATTGGTCAATAGCGACATCGTCATCAGCTCGACCGCCAGCCAGTTGCCGATTCTCGGTAAAGGCGCGGTGGAGCGGGCGCTGAAGCTGCGCAAGCACAAACCGATTTTTATGGTCGATATCGCCGTACCGCGCGATATCGAACCCGAGGTGGGTGAACTCGACGATATTTACCTGTACAGCGTCGATGACCTGCACGAAGTAATCGCCGAAAACCTCAAAAGTCGCCAAGGCGCCGCACAAGCCGCCGAAGAACTGGTGCTGGTGGGGGCGCAAGACTTTATGTCGCGCCTCGGCGAGTTGGCGGCGGTGGATGTGCTCAAAGCCTATCGTCAGCAAGCCGAACGCCTGCGTGACGACGAGCTGAGCAAAGCCTTGCGCTTGCTGGCCAACGGCGCTGCCGCCGAGGACGTGCTGGGCCAATTGGCACGCGGCCTGACTAATAAGCTGTTGCATGCGCCCAGCGTGCAACTGAAAAAACTCTCTGCTGCTGGCCGCTTCGATGCATTGGTCATGGCTCAAGAATTATTTGCTCTCGAAGAGAGCACGGATAAAAGCCCACCATGAAAGCCTCACTGCTGAACAAACTCGATGCCCTGCAAGACCGCTTCGAGGAACTCACCGCGCAGCTCGGTGATGCTGAGGTGATCAGCAATCAAAGCCAATTTCGTGCTTACTCCAAGGAGTACGCCGAAGTTGAGCCAGTTATCAACGGCTATCGGCAAGTGCTGAAAGTGCAGGGCGATCTTGAAGGCGCGCAGGCGCTACTCAAAGACAGCGACCCAGAAATGCGCGAAATGGCCGTTGAAGAAGTCAGCCAAGCCAAAGAACAGCTGGTCGAGCTGGAGGCCAATCTGCAGCGCATGCTGCTGCCGCGTGACCCGCGCGATGGCCGCAACGTGTTCCTCGAAGTACGCGCCGGTACTGGCGGTGATGAAGCGGCGATTTTCTCCGGCGATTTGTTTCGCATGTACTCGCGCTATGCCGAGAAGCAGGGCTGGCGGGTGGAGATTTTGTCGGAGAACACCGGCGAGCATGGCGGCTATAAAGAAGTTATCGCCCGTGTTGAAGGTGACAACGTGTACGGCAAGCTGAAGTTTGAGTCTGGCGCGCACCGCGTGCAGCGGGTGCCCGAGACCGAATCGCAGGGTCGTATTCATACCTCGGCCTGTACCGTGGCGGTGTTGCCCGAGCCCGATGAGCTATTGGCGATCGAGATCAACCCGGCCGACTTACGCGTGGATACCTACCGCTCCTCCGGCGCCGGTGGTCAGCATGTAAACACCACCGATTCGGCGATTCGTATCACCCACATTCCCACCGGCACTGTGGTTGAGTGTCAGGAAGAGCGCTCGCAACACAAGAACCGTGCCCGCGCGATGTCTTGGCTGTCGGCCAAACTGCAAGACCAACAAGACGCCGCCGCCCATAAAGAAATCTCCGACAGCCGCAAATTACTGGTTGGCTCCGGCGACCGTTCCGAGCGCATTCGCACCTATAACTTTGCTCAAGGGCGGGTTACGGACCACCGTATCAACCTAACCCTGTATTGCTTGGCCGATGTCTTGGCTGGCGGTGTTGAGGCGGTAATCACCCCGTTGTTAGCCGAATACCAAGCCGA
>JBBKVZ010000116.1:0-4367 GCA_037968715.1 Pseudomonas sp. | reverse complement strand
TCTGGAACGCCAAGCATCAGCAGGTTTATCTAGAGCTGAAAAAACTCAATGAGGCGGGTTGGCTGGAGTTTGAAGCCGAGGCGCAAGACACCCGCCCCGACAAGAAAAACTACCGCCTAACCCCGGCCGGGCACGCCGAATTACTGCGCTGGCTGAGCGAGCCGGTGCAGCCGAACAAAATCAACGATGCCTTGCTGGTGAAGTTGTTTGCCGGCGCGTTGATCAGTCTAGACAGCCTGTGCGAGGAAATGACCGCCCACGTCGCCGTGCACCGCAAAACCCTGGACAGCCTGCTGAATATCGAGCGCGATTACCTAGCCCTGCCCGCCGCCGAACGGCAAGCTTGGCGCTTGCCCTACCTGACCCTGCGCCGGGGGATTTTGGGCGAGCAGGCCTGGCTGGTCTGGGCCGCTGAAGTGGCGCTGGAGTTGAATCGGTAGGGCGGGTGTAACCCGCATGATTTGTGGGTTGATGTTCACATCGAATTAACCATCGCGATGAATGCTGCGGGTTTCACCCGCCCTACATGACTCGCGATTTATTCTGCACTGGGCCCGTCAGCGAGCTGGCGCCTTTTCAGCATCCAGCTGCGCAACTGCGGCCACAGCAGGTTCAGCGCCAAGCCGGCCATCACCAGCGCGGCGGCGCTGAGCTTCCAGAGTGGTAGGCCCTCATTGAGCCACAGGGCGGCGCTGCCCATGCCAAACAAGGGCACCAGTAAGGCCATCGGGGTAATGGTCGCGGCTGGGTAGCGAGACAGCAGCCAAGCCCAGGCGGCGTAGCCAAACAGCGAGTTGCCCCAGGCCTGCCAGAGCACCGCCAGCCAGGTCTGTGTATCGGCGCTGAGCAGGCCGCTGCGCACGGCGTCCCAGCCTTCGCTGTACAGCGACAGCGCGGCCAAGGGTGGCACGGCAAACAGGCTGGACCAAACCACATAGGCGACCATATTCACCCGCCCGGCTTGGCGCGCCACCAAGTTACCGCCGGCCCAGCCGAGTGCCGCCAGCACCACTAAACCGAGGCCCAGTAGGCTGGTGCTGCCGTCGGTGTGCATAACGATGATGCCGATGCCGCCACTGGCTAACAGCAGCGCCAACCATTGCATGCGCTGTAAGCGCTCGCCGGCAAAATACATGGCTAAGCCGATGGTGAAAAACACCTGAATCTGCACCACCAGCGAGGCCAAGCCGGGTGAGATATGGCCGTTCATGGCGTAAAACAGCAAGCCAAACTGGCCGACACCAATCAGTAAACCGTAGCCGGCCAAATTGCTCCACGGCACCTGCGGGCGCGGCAGCAGAAACACCGCCGGGAGCACCGCCAGAGTGAAGCGCAGGGTGGCAAACAGCAGCGGCGGCAAGTGCGCCAGCGCCAGTTTGATCACCACAAAATTGCTGCCCCACACGGCCACCACGGCCAGTGCCAATAAGAAATGCCTAAGGCTAAGCGGCGTATTCATGGTCAGTCGTGCCACTCGCGGTTGCTGCGTTCCAGCAGGCTTTGCGCTTGCTCCGGGCCGTTGCTGCCAGCGGGATAAGGGCGCGGGCTTTGGTAGGTTTGCTGCCAACCTTTAATGATCGGGTCGATCCAGCTCCAGGCGGCGTCCACTTCGTCGCGGCGCATAAACAGCGTCGAGTCGCCCTCAATCACGTCTAGCAGCAAGCGCTCGTAGGCGTCCCAGCGACGGTTCTGGGGGAACACCTGCGCTAAGTTCAGGTCCAGTTCCATCGGCGTTAAGCGCATGCCGCGACCGGGGCTTTTGCCCATTAGTTGCAGGCTGATGCGCTCTTCTGGTTGCAGGCTAATCAACAGGCGATTGGCTTGGCTGCCTGCAAACAAGCGGTGCGGCACCGGTTTGAACTGGATGACGATTTCCGAGTAGGTCTTCGCCATGCGCTTGCCGGTACGCAGGTAAAACGGCACGCCGGCCCAGCGCCAGTTGTCGATTTCGGCCTGCACGGCAACGAAGGTTTCGGTGTCGCTGTCGTTATCCACGTGTTTTTCGAAGTAGTAGGCGGGCACGTCCTGACCGCCGATTTTGCCGGCGGTGTATTGGCCGCGCACGGTCTTGTCCTGCACGTCGAGGCCGCTGATCGGTTTCAGCGCTTGGAGGATTTTGACCTTTTCGTTGCGCACCGCTTCGGCATCAAAGTGCACCGGCGCTTCCATCGCCACCAAGCACAGCAATTGCAGCAGGTGGTTTTGCAGCATGTCGCGCATGGCGCCGGTGTGGTCGTAGTAGGCGCCGCGATTTTCCACGCCGAGGGTTTCGCTGACGGTGATCTGCACGTGGTCGATATGCCCGGTGCGCCACACCGGTTCAAACAGCGCGTTGGCAAAGCGCAGCGCCATGAGGTTTTGTACCGTCTCTTTGCCCAAGTAATGGTCGATACGAAACACTTGCGATTCGCTAAACACGCGGCCGATTGCTTGGTTAATTTCCTGCGCCGACTCCAGCGAGTGGCCGATCGGCTTTTCCAGCACGATGCGCGTGTTGGCCCCGGCTAAACCGGCGTTATGCAAATGTTCGGCAATCGGCTCGAACAGATCGGGCGCGGTGGCTAGGTAGTAAATTCGGCCACGCTGGCATTGCTTACCCAAGAGTTTGCTCAGGCGGCCAAACTCGGCACTTTGGCTGAGGTCCATGCTGAAATAGTCGATGCGCTCGGCAAAACTGGCCCAGGTATCGTTGGCGAAATCGCTGCGGGCCACTTGAGCGCGGCAGTGGCGCTCGGCCAAGGCCAAATAGCCGCTGCGGTCAAAGTCGTTGAGGGCTGCGGCGTGAATGCGCATGTCGGCCGGCAGGCGGCCTTCGCGGTGCAGGTGATAAAGCGCTGGAAGCAATTTATGTAGTGCTAAATCGCCGGTTCCGCCAAAAACCAGCATGTCGCAAGGGATGTTCACGTGGGGCTCCGGCTGGCTTTGTTTGTGCGTTAAAGAAGTACATGTAGTATAACTACAAGCTCACTACACGGGCTGAGCGTAAACCACTGCGCGCTCACTACCGCCGGTCATTTCAGCAGTAGCCATTCTCATGAGTCTATCCCTGTGAACCTGTTGCAGCACATCGATCAATCCCGTCACCTGCTCCGTAAGTCGGAGATCAAAGTCGCCGACCACGTGTTGCGCGACCCGACGGCGGTGATGCACAGCTCCATGGCAGACCTTGCCCACGACGTGGGTATCAGCGAGCCAACCATAGTGCGCTTTTGCCGCGCCATTGGCTGTACCGGCTTTCAAGACTTAAAACTCAAGTTAGCGCAGAGCTTGGCGGCCGGAGCGAGCTTTGGCCAGTTTGCGATTACCGAGACCGATTCGGTAGCCGACTTTAGCCTAAAGATTTTCGACACCACCCTGCATACCCTTATGGAGGTGCGTGAGCGCCTCGATCCGCTGGCGCTGCAGCGGGCGATTAACGCCATCGCCCAGGCGCAACGGGTGGAATTCTACGGGTTTGGTGCTTCGGGGGCGGTGGCGGCCGATGCCCAGCATAAATTCTTTCGCCTGCTGCTGACGGCCGCTGCCTACAGCGACCCGCACATGCAGGCGATGTCGGCAGTAACGCTAAAGCCAAACGATGTGGCGATTTGCATCTCCCAGTCGGGCCGCTCCAAAGACCTGCTGATTACCGCCAACTTGGTCCGCGAAACTGGCGCCACGCTGATTACCCTGTGCCCGAGCCAAACCCCGCTGGCCGAACTGGCGACCATTAATTTGGCCATCGACGTGGTGGAAGACACCGACATCTACACCCCACTGACCTCGCGCATCGCCCACCTCGTGGTGATTGACGTGCTGGCCATGGGCGTGGCCATGGCCCGCGGCCCGGACTTGGTCAACCACTTGAAAAGTGTCAAACGCAGTTTGCGCAGCTTGCGCTTGTCGCCTAAGTCGGTGAAAGCACTGGATGATTAAGGGCGTTAACGCTCCGTAGGGAAACACTAAGCAGTGTGCTAGGCCCAGCATGCTGTTCACTAAAAACGGGCTAAAGGAGAATCAAATGGCTTTCACTACAATAACTTTCAAGAACCCCATGACCGGGCAAATGAAGCTCGCGCCTATTGGCTTTAGCTGGACGACGTTCTTCTTTGGTTTTTTTCCGGCGCTGTTTCGCGGCGACTGGAAGTGGGCGGTTATTCAATTTGTAATCGCAATACTGACGGCCGGTTTGAGTAATTTGGTGTTCTGCTTTATGTACAACAGCCTGTTTGTGAAAGACCTGATCGGCGCGGGCTATATGGCGACTGCTGGGGCCGGCAATCTGGACTTTGCGTCTGCCAAGGTAGGCATGCAGATTCCGGTACTTTCTGCCTAAGGGTAGCGATTACCAGCAAACAAAATGGCGCCTACATGGCGCCATTTTTTAT
>JBBKVZ010000115.1:0-2555 GCA_037968715.1 Pseudomonas sp. | reverse complement strand
GATAGCGGTTCAATCAGTATCGACGGCCTGGACCTGAGCAATCCTAAGACTGATGTAAACGCTTATCGCCGCGAAGTCGGCATGGTGTTTCAGCACTTCAATCTGTTCCCGCATATGAGCGTGCTCGACAATCTCTGTCTGGCCCAGCAAGTGGTGCGCAAACTCAGTCGCGCCGACAGCCAGCAAAAGGCTCTGGCGTTGCTTGAGAAGGTTGGCATTGCCGAGAAGGCCCACGAGTTCCCCTCGCGCCTGTCTGGCGGCCAGCAGCAGCGGGTGGCCATTGCTCGAGCGCTGGCGATGGAGCCGAAGGTTATGTTGTTCGATGAGCCGACCTCGGCGCTGGACCCAGAAATGGTTGGTGAGGTGCTGGATGTGATGAAGACCCTGGCCCTGGAAGGCATGACCATGGTCTGCGTGACCCATGAAATGGGTTTCGCTCGCGAAGTGGCCGATCGGGTGCTGTTTTTTGATCACGGTAAGTTGTTGGAAGATTCCGCGCCGGCGCAGTTCTTTAGCCAGCCGCAAGACCCGCGCGCCCAAGCGTTTCTCCGCCAGGTGTTGTAATCGGTAGTGTGGATGGAAGGGGCAGCGCTCAATCCATCCAGCTCCACTGGCTGTCGCTATAGATCGCGCTGCAGCGCCTCAGCGACGAAATCCAGACGGTCTTGGCCGAAGTGCATTTCATTGTCGACGAAGAAGGTCGGCGCACCGAATGCGCCACGCTTGATCGCCTGTTCGGTGATGGCCTTTAAGCGTTCTTTGACACTCTCAGTATTGATCAGTTGCTCAAACTCTTGTGGGTCAAGTCCCGCTGCACTCAACACTTGGGCGATGACTTCGGGCTTGCCGAGGTTTTTCTGCTCGACCCATAGCGCGTTGAATATCGCCGTCACATAGGTCTGAAAGTGCGGTGTATCCAAATAGCCGGCAGCGCCGCGCATCAGGGTTAAGGTGTTGATCGGGAAGTGCGGATTGAACGTCATCGCCACGCCATACCGGCGAGCGAAGCGGGCCATGTCCTGCAGCATATAGCGGCCTTTGGCCGGAATAGTCACCGGCGACTGGTTGCTTGTGGCCTTGAACACGGCGCCCAGCAGCATCGGCTGCCAGACGATGGTTGCGCCTGCGGCGGCGGCAATTTTCGGTAATTGAGTCCAGGCCAAATAGGTGGTTGGGCTGCCGAAGTCGAAAAAGAATTCCAAGGATTTGCTCATGGTTTTGCTCTCGATAGGGGGCTTGAGTCAGGTTGTATACAGTTTTTGTAGGATGGGTTGAGCTTGCGATACCCATCAGTGTCCGCTGGCAATTAGGATCGTGATGGGTATCGCTGCGCTCCACCCATCCTACGGTCTGCGGTCTAACAATGGCCGCAAGCGTTATGAACGAAGGTCAGGCAAGGCGAAAGCTGGCGAGGGCGCGGAGTTTACGGGTTGTAAATGAGCAGTCCGAGCCAGTTTTCAACGCGGCATCACCGAGCGCAATAGCTTGCCTAGAAGGTTTCCAGCCAAGGTCGCAGATCCATTTCATGCACCCAGCAATCGCGCGGCTGGCAGTGGATTTGCCAATAGCTGTCGGCGATATGCTCGGGGTTGAGGATGCCGTCCTGCTCCTTGAGCTGGTACATCTCGGGGAAGTTGTCGCGAATAAACGCGGTATCGATGGCGCCGTCGATGATTGGGTGCGCGACATGAATGCCCTGCGGGCCGAGTTCGCGGGCCATGCTTTGGGCGGTGGCGCGCAGGGCGAATTTGGCGCTGGCAAAAGCGGCGAAGTGTTTGCTACCGCGCAGGGATGCCGTGGCGCCGGTGAAGATGATGGTGCCCCGTTGGCGCGGCAGCATCACCCTAGCGGCTTCGCGCCCAGTGAGAAAGCCCGCCAGTGCGGCCATTTCCCAGACTTTGCGATAGACCCGCTCGGTGGTCTCGGTAATCGAAAAACGCACGTTAGCGCCAATATTGAACACCACCACCTCCAGTGGGCCGATTTCACGCTCAATAGTGGCGAATAATTCGACTACCTGCTCTTCCACGCGCCCATCGCACCCGAAGGCCCGCGCGCTGCCGCCAGCAGCGCTGATTTCATCCACCAGCGCGGTTAGTTGGTCGGCGCTGCGCCGTGCCACACAGGCGACATAGCCCTCGCGGGCGAAGCGTTTGGCGATTGCGCCGCCGGTGGCATCGCCGGCACCCATGACCAGTATGGCTTTACGTTCTGACATGATTTACTCCTAAGTTCTATTTTGGAACCTTGCTGAATAGTCAGTTCCTTTTTAGAACCTGTCAAGTTATTCTAGCGTCATGGATTTACCGAGGTGTAGTTATGCGCTGGGAAGAACTCGATCAACAACCGTGCTCACTGGCGCGCACCTTGGCGGTGGTCGGTGATCGCTGGACCTTGCTGTTGCTGCGCGAGTGCTTTCTCGGCGTGCGGCGTTTCGATGAGTTTGAAAAACGTCTGGGCGTCACGCGGCATGTGCTGGCGGACCGCCTGAAGAAACTTACCGAGGCTGGAGTGCTGGCCAAGCAGGCCTATCAGCAACGGCCGCTGCGCGAGGA
>JBBKVZ010000114.1:0-11739 GCA_037968715.1 Pseudomonas sp. | reverse complement strand
GATAAAGCCATACAACGGCATCGCCCAAGGAAACCGTTGCAGTAAGGCGTGCAGGCGCAAAAATTGAGTTTTTAAGAAGGTCATTGGTTTGGCGAGTATGTCGTGACGGGCTGAGCGGGGGCTGTGTTTGCTTGGCAGCCATGGCCGCGCAGCATAGCGTTCTATACGGGTGGATACAGCCGTCTGTGCTGCTTTACATGCGCTGCTGGGCAAATTGACCAGCGGCGCCGACCGATGGTGTGACGTGGGTGTTTAAAACCCTGCGACGCTGCGCACAGAACCGTATAAACCGGTCAATAGCAGCACGATGATCGGCGCAAAACTGAGCAGAAAGCCCAAGCTGCGTTTGCTCGGGTCGGCCACATAGGCGCGCAGATACACCAGCCGGCCGAGCAGATAAATCCCGCACAGCCCCGCAACCCAGTACGCCGGCATGTATTTACTGGCCAGCCACACGCCCGGGATCAGTAAAATCAGCAGCTCTAGGGTGTTCATCTGCACTCGGTAGTAACGCTCGAACGTTTCATTGCCCGAGATGGCCGGGGCTTTTACCGCATAGGTAACGCGGGCTTGCGCCACCAATACCGAGAAATGCACGTACTGCAGCAATACCAACACCAGCAATAAATCGACCAAAGCCATAGATCCTCCCAGACCTTCTAACGGCTAGCGCGCCATCGAACTAGCACTTAGAGGTTAGCTCAATCGTCTTGATTGACTTCATCGCTGGGGGTGTTTTCCAGCAGTTCGATACTTTCTTCGCGCTCTGCCGGCGACTCATTGCGGATCTGCTTGGCTTCGGCGCTCATTTCTTGATTGGACGCCGTGCCTTCGAAACTCTTGCAGGCGCTTAACCCGTCGCCTTCGCCACAGGCGCTAATCACCCCGTTATTGTCGGTAATGCGCTCGGCAACCACGTTATTGGAGTCACAGCCAAACAGCGGCAAGCACAGCAGCGAAAGAACCAGTAGCGGGTGGCGCATGGACAGAAACCTCATAAGTAGGCGCGCTGCTCGGGCAGCGACAGAGCGGTTCAAGTTAGTGCAGGGGCTTTATGGCTGTCCAGCAAAACCCGGCTTTATCCGCTCTTATGCACGCCTGCTTGGTTTTAGCGCTGGCTTGTTGCCAAAAATCATAGCCATTGGCGAGCAATGCTAGGGCTGTTGCTGTTGCCAGCCACTAAACTCGACAAGGTATAAGTCCGTGCCAGCACGACGCTGGTTTATACGTGACGACGCCAGTCAGCCGCCGCTGTAGCTCTTCGGTCAGCGCTGCCTGCGGCTGGCCTAGGAGATACAGCATGCGCATCTTGATTACCGGCGCGTCCGGTTTTATTGGTCAGCAACTGATCGCCGATCTGGCAGTGCAGCATCCCGACTGGAGTCTGATTGCTAGTGATATTCGGCCCTTGGCTGACCGGCTGCTGAAACCCAATGTTGAAAGGTTGCCACTGGACATTAGCCAGCCTGACGCCGTGTTGGCAGCGGTGGAAAGCTGCCGGCCCAAGGCGATTGTGCATCTGGCCTCGGTGGTTTGCCCGCCGCCGGGCATGAGCGCGGCGCAGCGGCATGCCATTGATGTGGGCGGTACCGCGTCGATTATTCAGGCCGCGCTGGCCAATGATGTCGAGCAGTTAATCGTCACCAGCGCCGGCGCGGCTTACGGCTATTGCCCGGAAAACGCCGAGTGGCTTGATGAAGATGCACCACTGCGCGGTCACGCCAAGTTTACAGATGCCCAGCACAAGTGTGAGGTCGAGCGCTTGCTGGCGAGCGCGCGTGCGCAGCATCCGCAGCTCAAGCAACTGGTTCTGCGCCCGGGCACTATTCTCGGTAAGCGGGTGAGCAACCATATCACCGAGATGTTCAGCAAGCGCTCGGTGCTGGGCATTCGCGGCTGCAGCAGTCGTTTGGTGTTTATCTGGGATCAGGATGTGGTCGGCATCATTCGCCAAGGCCTACAAAACGCCAGCGAAGGTATCTTCAATTTGGCCGGTGATGGTGCGCTGAGTCTGGCGGATATTGCCGCAATCCTCGGTAAACCTTACCGCTCGCTGCCCGCCACACTGTTGGGCACGGCTTTGCGCCTGTGTAAGCCTCTGGGGCTGAGCCCATACGGTGCCGAGCAACTGGATTACCTGCGCTATCGGCCGGTGTTGGCCAACCGCCGGTTGAAGGAGGAGTTTGGTTACCAACCGCGCTACAACAGCCGCGAAGCGTTTTTGGCGATGCTCGCGGCCCAAGGCGTGCGCGCCTATGCGTGAGCGATATTGGCGGTATCGGTGCGGCGCCCGGCAGCCGTCAGCATTCTAGTCAGCTGCTGCCTCTTTGCTCGTCGGCCTGCTAGCTGTCACGCAGCACATTGAGCTGGGGGTCAATGCCGTGACTGGCCTGTGCGAGGCGGACCTTGAGGGCTAGGTCGGTGCGTGATTGAGCATGATGGATGGCTTCTTCGAGGCTGATTCGTCCGCTTTGAAAGAGCCTTAATAGGTGCTGGTCGAAGGTTTGCAAGCCTTGCTCGGTGCCTTGGCTGATGGCCTCGCGCAGCTCATCAAATAGACCGCGCTGGATTAGGTCACGGATGTGCGCGCTGGTCAGCAAAAGCTCCACTGCGGCTACACGTTTTTGCGCCACTCCTAGCACCAATCGCTGGCCAATCAAGGCCGCCAAATTCTGCCCCAGATCAGCCAGCACTTGCTGGCGCGCCTCTTCCGGGAAGAACCGTACCACCCGCTCCAGCGCATGGGTGGTGCTGGTGGCGTGTAGGGTGGCGATGCACAGGTGGCCTGTTTCGGCGTAATGCAGGGCATGTTGCATGCCGTCGAGGTCGCGAATTTCGCCAAGCATAATTACGTCTGGAGCCTCGCGCAGCACGTTACGCAGGGCGGCGGCAAAACTGTGGGTGTCGAGGCCCACTTCGCGTTGCTCAATGATCGAGCGCTGGTGCTGATGGATAAATTCAATGGGGTCTTCGATACACAGAATATGCCCGTCGCGGTGCTGATTGCGGTAATCGAGCATGGCTGCCAGGGTGGTCGATTTACCTGCTCCGGCGGCGCCAATCACCAGAATCAAACCACGATCGAGCAGTGCCAGCTCTTCCAGTTGCGGCGGTAGCCCGAGGGCGCCAATGGACGGCACCTCGTGTTTGATTAGGCGGGCGACCATCGACACGTCGCCGCGCTGGTAATACACATTAATGCGAAAGCGTCCGCCGTTTTCGACGCTCACCGCCAGGTTCATCTCCAGCTCCAGTTCAAACTCGGCTATCTGCTTAGCACTCATCAATTGATAGGCCATATGCCGCACAGCTCCGGGCGCCAACGGCGGAGTGTCAAGCGGCAGGGTATGGCCCTCAACCTTGACCTGCGCAGGGCTGCCGACACTGAAAAACATATCCGAGCCGCCGCGTTCATACAGCGCTTGCAGCAAGGGATAAACGTCCGGCCCGGCGGCCGCAGTCGGCTGTTCGTACATGCTCGCACCTCAGTTGGCTAGAATGCGCGGCAGATGGCTGAGTTGAGTATTGCCAGCGACACAGGCTGTCGCACGCCGCAGCTAAGCTTTAACACTAGTTCGCGCCTGCCTTCGCGTTATGATTCAGCGCGACCTACTGTCGACTTTTTCGCCCCCCGCCCCGAACGGATGCCCATGCTCAGCCTCTATCACGCCCCCGATTTAGAAACCCTTGGCGAGTTAGCCTGCACCCTGTTGGGCCAGCCGCTCAGCGAGCCGCTCGCCGCAGCGTTGGTGGTGGTGCCCAGCCAAGGTATCGGCCGCTGGCTGACCCTGCAGTTGGCACAAAAGCAGGGCATTGCCATGCAGTTGGAGGTGCAGCTGCCGGCCAAGTTTGTCTGGGACTTGTCGCGTTCGGTACTCGGCCAGTTGCCGGAGCAATCGGCGTTCAGCCCCAGCAGCCTGACCTGGCGTTTATACGACTGGCTGTGTACGCCGGCCAACTGCGCGCAAGCCCCGCGCCTTGAGCATTACTTGCAGGGCGGCGATGAGCGTCGGCGCCTGTCGTTGGCGGCGAAAATTGCCGACGTGTTCGACCAATACCTGCTGTACCGCGACGACTGGCTGGCTGCCTGGGAGCGCGGCGAACTGCTCGATCTGGGCTTGGACGAAGCTTGGCAGGCGCTGCTTTGGCGCGAACTGACCAAAGACGGCCATCCGCACCGCGCACGTTTGCTGGATGATTTACTGCAGCGTTTGCGCAGTGACACCGCCATCACCGGGCTGCCCGAGCGGGTGCTGGTGTTTGGCATCAGCAGCCTGCCGACCCATCACCTGCGGGTGCTCGACGGTTTGGCTAAACACTGCGAAGTGATCATCTTCGCCATCAATCCGTGCCGCGAAGTGTGGGGCGATATTCGTGATATCCGCGAGTTGGCGCGCCAGCCAGAGCTCAGTCCGGATGAATGGTATTTGGACGTTGGCCACCCGCTGTTGGCCAGCCTCGGCAAGCAAGGCCGGGATTTTTTCGACAGCTTGTTTTCCCTGACTGCCAGCGAAGGCGGGCAGGAATTTGGCATTTACCCCACCGACGCTGAACTGCGTGACGACAGCCTGCTGCACGCCCTGCAAAACGACATTCTGCGCCTGCGCGTGCGCAGCCCCGAAGAGCGCTTGCAGTTGCGCGCCGATGACCGCTCGCTGGAAGTGCACTGCGCCCACTCGCCGCTGCGCGAAGTGGAAATTCTTCACGATCAGTTACTCGCGCGTTTCGCCGCTGACCCGCAACTCAGCCCCGATCAGGTGGTGGTGCTGACCCCAGACATCGAGCGTTACGCGCCCTATATCGAAGCGGTATTCGCCCCGCGCGACGGCGTACCACGTATTCCCTTCAGCCTCGCCGACCGCAATCAGCGCAGCGAGTTGCCGCTGTTGGAGGCCTTTCTCGGCTTGCTCGGTTTGCCTTCCAGCCGGTTTAGCGCCGAAGAAGTGCTCGGTTGGTTAGCTCAGCCGGCACTGGCCAGCCAAGCTGGAATCGACCCCGAAGACTTACCGTTACTGCGCGATTGGCTGCGCGATGCCGGTGTGCGCTGGGGCCGCGATGCCGCGCAGCGCGCACAACTGGGCTTGCCCGCCGAGGCAGAATTTACCTGGCAGCAAGGCCTCGACCGCTTACTTCTGGGTTTTGTGGCGCCGCCACAACTGGCCGGCAATGCCGCGCCCCTGCTGGGCGACAGTTGGCCGTTGGATGCGTTGGAAGGCGCCCGTGCGCAATTGCTCGGGCGCTTGATCGGCTTCGTGCAGCGTCTCGGCGCCTGGGCTCACGACCTGCAACGGCCGCGCTCATTGGCCGAGTGGGCCGACAGCCTGCAAGACTTACTGGACAGTCTGATTGATGAGCGCGAGGCCGGCGACACCTTGCTGCTGCTCAGCAAAGCCTGCGCGGCCTTGCGCGAACAGGGGCTGGCGGCGGGCGTCGAGCGGCCGTTGGAACTGGCGCTTATCCATCAACAGCTGACCAGCGCGCTGGAGCAGGGCAGTGGGGCCAGTGGTTTTCTCACCGGCGCGGTGACCTTCTGCACCATGGTGCCGATGCGCAGCCTGCCGTTTAAGCAGGTTTGCCTGCTCGGTCTCGACGATGGCGCATTGCCGCGCCGTAGCCCGGCGGTGGGCTTCGATTTAATCAGCCAGCAACCTCGGCGCGGCGACCGTGCGCGGCGTTTGGATGACCGCTACCTGCTGCTGGAAACCCTGCTTTCCGCCCGCGAAGGTTTGTACCTCAGCTACGTGGGCCGCGACCCGCGCGACAACGCGACATTGCCGCCCTCGGTATTGCTGAGTGAGCTGCTGGAAACTGTCGACCTAACTGCCAGTGGCGTCGCCGAGAGCGATACGGGCAGCGGCTCAGTGGCCGGCGTACCGCCGCAAAGCGTTAGTCAGCACATCTGTATCGAACACCCACTGCAGCCCTTTGCCCCGGCGAACTTCCAAGCCAGCGGTGCGCTGCAAAGCTTTGCCGGCGCCTGGTTTGGCGCGGCCCAGCGTTTAGCTGCCGCGCCAGAATTAACCCCGGCGGCGTTTCTCGACACGCTGGCCGCACCCGACAGTGCCAGCCTAACCATCGAGCCGGCACAACTGCTCAAGTGCTTTAAACACCCGGCGCGCTTTCTGCTTGAGCAGCGTTTGGGCCTGCGCATGGCGCAAGCCGAGCAAGTGATTGCCGCCGACGAACCCTTCAGCCTGGAAGGCTCGGCTCGGCGTGGTTTGCGCCAGTTGGCGTTGCAAGCGGTGGAGCATGGCTGGAGCGAACAAACCGAACGGCGCATCGCCCGTGCGGCCGGTTGGCTGCCGGCCGGTGAAGTTGGCCATGCCCTGTGGGGCCAAGTGCGCGGGCCATTGCTGGCCTTTGCGCCCAAGCTGTTTGCCGCCCGCCCAGTGCAAGCCGCGCAGCCTTTGCATGTGGATATCGAACTGGCCGGCGTGCGCGTGTTGGGTTGGCTGGATGGCGTCACCGATTGCGGTTTATTTGAGTGGCGGCTGATCGCCCCCGGCGCCTGGGACTTGCCCAGTTTCTGGCTGCGGCATCTATTGCTCAACCTCAGTGCGGATGCAGCAATCGCCCGCGACAGCCTGTTACTCACCCCCAACGGTGACTGGCAGCTAGGCCCGCTGGCCAACCCCGCAGAACTGCTCGAACCCTGGCTGGCCGCCTATCGGCAAGCCCTGCTCAGCCCGTTGGGGTTTATCCCGCGCAGCAGCGTGGCCTTTGCTAAGGCGCTGTGTACGCCGAGCAAACGCAGCAAAAAAGACCCGCTCGAAGCCGCCCGTGAAGGGGCCCGTTTCGCTTGGCTGGGCAGTGAGTTCAGCAACTTTCCCGCCGAAGCTGAAGACCCTTGGAACGCCCTGGCCTTCCGCGATCGTCAACCATTGGATGAACGTTTTGAGGCGCTCGCCGAACAACTGCTCGGCCCGGCGCTGCAAGCGCTGGCGGCTGACGATGAGGACGAAGCATGAGTCTCGACCTGCAAACCTCGCCCTTTAACGGCCGCTCGCTAATTGAAGCCAGTGCCGGCACTGGCAAAACCTGGACGCTCACGGCGCTGTATGCGCGCTTGTTGCTGGAGCAGCAGCTCAACGTTAGTCAGATTCTGGTGGTCACCTACACCACGGCGGCCACCGCCGAATTACGCGAGCGTATTCGGGCGCGCTTGGCCGAGCTGTTGGCGGTCTACGAAGGCACGCCGAGCAGCGACAACTTCCTCAACGAACTGCACCGGCGCTATCCCGAGGACGCCGCCAAACGCCGGCTGTTGCTGGCGGTGCATGGTTTTGATGAAGCAGCGATTTTCACCATTCACGGCTTTTGCCAGCGCGCCCTGCAGGACGCCACTTTCGAGGCCGGCGGCGACTTTGACAGCGAGCTGACCCAAGACGATCGCGAGGTGCTCGATGCCCTGCTCAGCGACGCGTGGCGCCATGAGTTGGCGGCCGCTGATCCAGCTTGGGCCTGTTATTTGGTCAAAGAAAAGATTACTCCGGCCTGGCTGCGCCAGCGCTTGCGTCATCATCTGGGCAAACCGTATTTGCGCATCGAGCCGCGTGTGGTGGTCAGCGGTACGCAGCTAAGCGCTGCCAGTAAGGCTTGGCAACCGGTCGCGCAGTTATGGCAGAGCAGCGGTGCGGCGTTTATCGAGGCGTTGCAGGCGCATGCTGGGCTGAGTCAGAGCACCCACAAAGCAGTCAAGCTGCCGGTTTGGGCGGCAGAATTAGACAGCTATTTTGCCGATTCGGCGGCGCTGTTTGAGGCGCCTGCCGGCTTGAGCAAGCTCGGCGCGGCGGCGTTACTCAAGGCCACGAAAAAAGGTCAGGACGCACCCAGTCACGCCATCGCCGAGGCCTTCGATGACTTAAGTGCCGCGCTGGAATTGGCCCTGCCGGAAGGCGCCGAGCGCTTGATCGCCCTGCAGGTACGTTTGCTCGATCAGCTAAATATCGAACTGCCGGCCCGCAAGGCCGCGCAACGCTTATTGGCCTTCGATGACTTGCTCAATCGCCTCAACGAAGCCTTGCATGGCCCGGTGGGTGTCGATCTGGCCACGACCTTGCGCAGCCGCTACCCGCTGGCGCTGATCGACGAATTCCAAGACACCGACCCAGTGCAGTACCAGATATTCGATCATATCTATCCTCAGCCCAGCGCCAGCGATGAGTCGCGCAGCAGCCCCGGCGATCTGTGCTTTGTTGGCGACCCCAAACAGGCCATTTATGGTTTTCGTGGCGCCGACCTGAACACCTACAAACAAGCCCGCGCCGCTGCCGAGCGCAGCTATAACTTGCCGTTTAACTTTCGCTCAACGCCGCAGCTGATCGCTGCGCTGAACCTGTTATTCGCCCGCCCGCAGCCGTTTGCCGAAGACGGTTTGGAGTATCCGCCGGTGAGCGCCGGTGCTAAGGCGCGGGCAACGTTGGTGTTGCCCGAGTTGCAAGCCGCCGACGCGGCGCCGCTGAGCCTGCTGTGGCTCGGTGATGAACCACTGAGCAAGGGCCGCGCCGACCAATTAGCCGCGGTCGATTGCGCCCAGCGGATTGCCTCTTTGCTGGCCGCCAGTGCGCAGGGCACGGCGTATTTCGCTGAACAGGCGCAGCGCACAGCGTTAAAAGGCGGCGATATTGCCGTGTTGGTGGCCAGCCATCGCGAGGCCGCCAGTATCGCTAGCGAGCTGGCCGTGCGTGGGGTGCCCAGCGTGCGTCGTGGGCGTGACAGCGTGTGGGCCAGCCCCGAAGCCGGCGAGTTGGCCGCAGTGCTGGCCGCCTATTGCGAGCCGGGCCGTGAAGGCGTGCTGCGCTACGCCTTGGCCACTCGTTTGCTCGGCCACGATGGGGCCTATCTGGCCCGTTGCCTAGACGATGTTGCCTGCTGGGACAAAGAACGCGACAAGGCCGATGAGTACCATCAGCTCTGGCAGCAGCATGGTTTTATGCGCGCATTTCGGGTCTGGCTGGACAAAGAACGAGTGGCCGAAACTCTGTTGGCCAGCTTGGATGGCGAGCGGCGGTTGACCAACCTGCTGCACCTCGCCGAACTGCTGCAAACCGAGAGCCTGCAGCGCCCGGGCTTGGCGGCGCTACTCAGTTGGCTAAATGCCCAGCGCAGCAGCGAGGGCGCCGGTGAAGATGCCGTGCTGCGTTTGGAGAGCGATGCCGAGCGGGTGCAGATCGTCACCATCCATACCAGCAAGGGCCTTGAATACCCCTTGGTATTTTGCCCGTTTCTGTGGAACGGCAAGCTGCTCGGCAAGTTCACCGACAGCGCCCGTTGCCACGCCGAAGACGGCCAGCCGTTGCTCGACCTCGGCAGCGATCAGTTGCAGCAGCGCCTGCACACGGCGCGGCGCGAACAGTTCGCCGAGAAGCTGCGCCTCACCTATGTGGCGCTAACCCGCGCCCGTGATCGCTTATGGCTGCATTGGGGGCCGGTGGCGGTGCCCAAGCGCATCAAGAGCAGCGGTTTGTTGCCCGATGAGGGCCTGCACAGCAGCGCCTTGGCCTGGCTGCTGCACGGCCGTGAACTGACCGGTGTGGATGCACTCAGTGAGCTGGGTGAGTATCTGAATGAAAAACCTGGGGTCGCGCTGGCCGCCGAGTTGGATCAATTAGTCAGCGCCAGTCATGGCTTGCTCTGCCGCCAGCCATTGTTGCTGCGTGAGGCGCAGGCTGGCGGTGAACAACGCGCGCAGCCGCCAGCGGCGCTGCAACACTTTACCCGTAGCCTGTACAGCAGCTGGCGGGTCGGCAGTTTCTCTGGCTTGGCGGCCGGTATGCACATGGAAACGGCGGACCGGGACGGCCTGCAACTGCCCAGTAGCAGTGAGCCGGGCGCAGGTTTTTATGGCTTCCCACGCGGTGCGCGGGCCGGTACATGCCTGCATGCGATTCTTGAAGACTGGGCGCGCGGTAAGGGTGAGTTAAGCAATTTAGTGGCTGCGGGCTTGGTGGCGCACGGCATCGACGCTGAGCTGTGGGGCGAGCTGGCCCTGCAGCAATTACAGGCCGTGCTGGATACCGACTTAGACGGCGCCGGCCTGAGCTTGGGCGCGCTGAATCCCGCCCGGCGTTTGCCGGAACTGGGCTTTACCTTTCCGGTTGGTGAGTTGCAGGTGCACCGCCTGCGGGCCATCCTCAGCGACCCGGCCTACGGTTTGGCCGAACCGCTGCGTGAGGCCGCCAGCCGGCTGGAATTCGACAACCTCAAGGGCTATTTGAAAGGCTTTATCGACTTAACTTTTGAGCACGCCGGGCGCTGGTACATCCTCGACTACAAATCTAACTGGCTCGGCCCAGATGCCAGTTACTACGGTGGCGAGCGCCTGCTACAAGCCTTAGCTGGCGAGCATTACTACCTGCAATACCTGATTTATCTGGTGGCCTTGCGGCGCTTTTTGCGCCAGCGCTTAAGCGATTTTAGCGACCACCAGTTAGGCGGCGCCTATTACCTGTTCCTGCGTGGCATGCCCGAGGCTGGGGTGTACTTCGCCGAGCCCAGCGCGGCCTTGCTGGATGCCTTGGATCAACTGTTCGCGGAGGGCGTGTGATGACGGTTTTTTATGTTGCCCCAAAGGTGCTTGGTACGCACAGCGCACCTGGGGCAACTGGGTCGACTGGGTCGACCGGGGCGGACGTAGGGCGGACTCAGGAGCGCAGCGAACAGTCCGCCATTGCCGAGATAACCTCCATCCATGGCGTGCTGCACAGGTGTACTGCACAGGTGTACTGCCTTCGGCGAGTACACCCTACGCGAGCACCCCGCGAGCACCTCCTGCAATCCATGCCTCGGAGTGCAATAAATGAGCCTCGCTAACCTCCCCCTGGCGCCACTGGAGCGCGCCCTGCTGGACAGTTTGCAGCGTCTCGACCCGCAGGCCAGCGACGCGGTGCTGGCCGCCGCTGCGCTGAGTTGCATGCTGCTCAATAATGGCGATGTTTGCCTGTTGCTGGCCCGTTGGGCTGGGCAGCGGCCGTGGGGCGAAGGCTATACCCTGCCGCCCTTGGCGCAATGGCGAGCCGAGCTGAGTGACTCGAAGCTGGTCGGCGCGCCGGGCGATTTTGCGCCGTTGATTCTGCATGGTGAGCGCCTGTATCTGGCCCGTTATCAAGCCTATGAGGCGCAGTTGGCCGCGCAGTTACTCAGTCGCGGTGCCGACTTGCCGGAGGTGGACGAGGCGCAGCTAAGCGACAGCTTGCAACGCTTGTTTGCCAGCAACACTCAGCAACCTGACTGGCAACGGCTGGCCGCCGCACAAGCGGTGCGCAAGCGGGTGGCGGTAATTTCCGGGGGGCCTGGCACCGGCAAAACCACCACCGTGGTGCGCTTGTTGGCGGCGTTGCTCGAACAACCGGGCTGTGGGCGCTTAGCCATTGGCTTGGCCGCGCCCACCGGCAAAGCTGCGGCGCGCATGGCCGAGGCGATTCGCAACGCCAAAGCCAGTTTGCCAGTTAGCGATGCACTGAAAGCCGCGCTGCCCGAGCAGGCCAGCACCTTGCATCGCTTGCTCGGCAGTCGCGGTGACCGCCCGCAAGTACGCCACACGGCGGCTAATCCGCTGGCGCTGGACGTGCTGGTGGTCGACGAGGCCTCAATGGTCGACTTGGCCATGATGGCCAAATTGCTCGACGCCTTGCCGGCCAATGGCCGCTTGATTCTGCTCGGCGACAAAGACCAACTCTGCGCGGTGGAAGCCGGCGCGGTGTTTGCCGAACTGTGTGATGGCCGTGGTTTTAACGCCAG
>JBBKVZ010000113.1:0-6288 GCA_037968715.1 Pseudomonas sp. | reverse complement strand
ATGCTCTATATGAGCCTTAGTCTGTTCCAGCAAGCCCAAGCCGCCAGCATCATTCTCGCCATGCTGTTACTGGTGCTGCTGGTAGACCTGCTGAGTAACTGGGCCCGGCAACGCTGGGTGCAAGCCGGTTAATCCGCGCCAAACCCAACCGACATAAAGGGTTAGCCCAGCAATTGGGTCAGGTTCGGCGCAAGGCACGCATTGCTGCGCGAATATACCCTACAACACCCCTACAAACTGCGCTGATTGCAGCGCTCGCGCAACCGTTACGGGTACAGAGCCAAGGGTTAAAAGCCGCCTTTGAGCAGATGATCGAGATTCACCGGCTCGCCGGGCATGGCCTTGAGCTTTTTGCGAATGTCTTCAAACATCAGATCGTATTCTTGGTGATCACGCAGCACCGCGCCAAAGCCTGGATGAAAACCATGCTTAATGGCGATCCGGGTAATGCTGCTGGCAAAATTAAAGGCCGTATCACGGTGCAACTCAAACTCTTCGGTAAAGGGCGAACCACTGATGCTGCCCTCCATGCGAAAGTGCATCATCACGCCCTGAACGGGATCATTGCGGACTTCGTAGTGAATATCGACAGCAAATTCCGGCATGCCCGGTAGGCTCGCGCGGTGTAAATGGCCTGGTTCAAACATGGTGCTGCTCCGTTGGGCGAAAAGCGCGCATGGAATGCGCGGTATTCAGCGTGATTTTATCCTGCAGCACCTACCTCATGCCTGCGGTGGGTCAATGTAAGGCGCCAGTGCTAACGCGCTCTTGCACCAACACCCACGGCGCCACCACCACACTCCATAAAGGCGGGTCGCGCTGCAACCAATCTTCAGCTTGCGCCGCCTCGATTTTGTGCACCTGAGCGGCCGCTAACCAAGCGCCAATGCTTGCTTTGTCATCTTGCGCCACCGCCACTGCCACCGCGACTAAGTCCAACTGGCCACTGACCCACAGCAACGCACCACGGGCAAAGAACGGCTGCAATTCAGCCCAGCTAATACTGGCTGTCTCACCCAACAACTTGGCATAAAGGGTTTCCATTGCGCTTGGTTCTGCGTTTGTCTTGCTAACGGTATCCATCATATTCAACACCTTAGGAACGATACGCATAATCATAACCGCGCATCACTAGCAGGCAAACGTGATATGCGTGTTACTGTCCGATGACGAAACGACGTGAATCTGTACGTTTGTTTCACTTAAGCGACATTACCCAGCAAGCAACCGTGTGGCAGCTTTCCAACCGATAAATCGACGTTCTACACTGTGCCGGTACAGTTTTGCTTAAAGCTCAAGCCATTTACCATTACTGACCTAACCGTCAGCTACTGTCACCAACCAAAACAATTAATGACCGCGAGTGGAGCACTATGAATAAAGCCCAGATTTGTAAGCTAGTTGCCGCCATTGCTATGGCCAGCGCAACAACTTACTCAGTAGCCGCAGACAACATCAAAATCGCCTTGGCTGGCCCAGTAACCGGCTCCGTAGCTCAGTACGGTGAAATGCAATTTGTTGGCGCAAAAATGGCCATCGAGCAGATCAACAAAGCTGGCGGCGTCAACGGCGCAATGCTTGAAGGCGTGGTTTATGACGATGCTTGCGATCCCAAGCAAGCTGTAGCCGTAGCCAACAAAGTGGTTAACGATGAAATCAAATTCGTCGTCGGGCACCTGTGCTCAAGCTCCACCCAACCGGCCTCCGACATCTACGAAGATGAAGGCATCATCATGGTCACGCCGGCCTCCACCAGCCCAGAAATCACTAATCGTGGCTACAACTTAGTGTTCCGCACCATCGGTCTGGACAGCCTGCAAGGCCCAACCGCCGGCAACTACATTGCCGACGTGGTTAAGCCTAAAACCATCGCCGTGATCCACGATAAGCAGCAATACGGTGAAGGTATTGCCACAGCGGTCAAGCAGACCGTGGAAAGCAAGGGCATGAAAGTTGCCGTATTCGAAGGTATCAACGCCGGTGACAAAGACTTCTCCTCGCTGATCTCCAAGCTCAAACAAGCTAATGTCGACTTCGTTTACTACGGCGGCTACCACCCAGAACTCGGCCTGATCTTGCGTCAGTCGGCTGAGAAAGGCCTGAAAGCCCGTTTCATGGGTCCAGAAGGCGTGGGTAACAAAGATCTCTCAGCCATCGCTGGCCCGGCCTCCGAAGGCCTGCTGGTAACCTTGCCGAAAGCCTTCGACCTGGACCCAAAAAACCAAGCCCTAGTGGCCGCGTTTAAGGCCAAAAAAGAAGACCCAAGCGGCCCGTTCGTGTTCCCGTCGTACGCTGCCGTGCAAGTACTGGCTGACAGCATCAAGCTCGCCGGCGGTACTGACACCGTTAAGGTTGCTCAAGCACTGCGCAGCAACAGCTTCGAGACACCTACTGGCACCTTGGCCTTTGACGCTAAAGGCGACCTGAAAGACTTCAGCTTCGTGGTTTACGACTGGCATCAAGACGCCAGCAAAACTGAAGCTCCACTGAAATAAACCTCAGTTAGCCGTCGAACCCAAAGCCCATAGCCAACGCTATGGGCTTTGTTTGTATGCGTTTTGATCAACTGCGTTACCCACGTATGTGCACGCAAAGCCCTGCCGCATCTACTGCGGCCGCCGAGAGCCTTGCGGCTTAGTTTCAGGAGTCAGGTAATGCCCGATATTTACCACTACCTACAACAGCTGGTTAACGGTCTCACCGTTGGCAGCACCTATGCCTTAATCGCCATTGGCTACACCATGGTCTACGGGATTATTGGCATGATTAACTTCGCCCACGGCGAGGTTTACATGATTGGTTCCTACATTGCTTTTATCGCCATTGCCGGCTTGAGCATGTTTGGTATCGACAGCCTGCCGCTGTTAATGGGCGGCGCTTTTATCGCCAGCATCATTGTTAGCAGTGCCTACGGCTACAGCATTGAGCGGATTGCTTACCGCCCCCTGCGCGGCAGCAACCGCTTGATTCCGCTGATCTCGGCAATCGGCATGTCGATCTTCCTGCAAAACAGCGTGCTGCTTGCTCAAGACTCCAAAGACAAGGCCATCCCCAACCTGATTCCGGGCAACTTCGTGTTTGGCGAAAACAGCATGACCGGCGTGGTGATTTCCTACATGCAGGTGCTGATATTTGTGGTCACCTTCTTGGTGATGCTGGCGCTCACCCTGTTTATCTCCCGCTCCCGCCTAGGCCGCGCCTGCCGCGCCTGCGCCGAAGACATCAAGATGGCCAACCTGCTGGGCATCAACACCAACAACATCATCGCCCTGACCTTTGTGATTGGCGCAGCCCTTGCTGCGGTAGCCGCCGTATTACTCGGCATGCAGTACGGCGTGATCAACCCCAACGCAGGCTTTCTGATCGGCATTAAAGCCTTTACCGCAGCGGTTCTCGGCGGCATCGGCAGCATTCCCGGCGCCATGCTCGGTGGTTTAGTACTGGGCATTGCCGAGGCGTTTGGCGCCGATATATTTGGCGACCAATACAAAGACGTAGTGGCCTTTGGTCTGTTGATTTTAGTGTTGTTGTTTCGTCCGACCGGCATTCTCGGTCGTCCGGAGGTTGAAAAAGTATGAGTAGCGCTACCAGCAACCTCAAAACCGCCTGCTTCAGCGCCCTACTGGTGCTCGCCGTGGCCTATCCGATACTCGGCCTGAAGCTGACTACTGTCGGCATCACCCTCGAAGTGCAAGGTGCCAGCCCCGAACGACTGTGGACCATAGCAGCCGCTGCGCTGCTGATGTTTGTCTGGCAGTTAGTGCGCACCCGCATCGGCGCGGCGTGGGCCGCAAAACCCAAGTTACCGAGCATGCCCAGCCAAGCGAGTACCTGGTTGAGTTTGCCATCCAGCCAACGCTGGATCATTGCCGGGCTAGTTATTGCGGCCCTAGTCTGGCCATTTTTTGGCTCACGCGGCTCAGTGGATATCGCCACCCTAATTCTTATCTACATCATGCTCGGCTTGGGGCTGAATATTGTGGTGGGTTTGGCCGGTTTGCTCGACTTAGGCTACGTCGGTTTTTATGCCGTCGGCGCTTACACCTACGCCCTGCTGTCGCACTACTTCGGTCTAGGCTTTTGGATTTGCTTGCCAATTGCCGGGTTAATGGCAGCACTGTTTGGCTTTATTCTGGGCTTTCCGGTGCTACGTTTGCGCGGCGATTATCTGGCCATCGTTACCCTCGGGTTTGGCGAAATCATCCGTATTTTGCTGCGCAACATGACCGAACTCACCGGCGGCCCTAACGGCATCAGCAATATCGACAAACCGACCCTGTTCGGCCTTAGCTTTGAACGTAAAGCGGCCGAAGGCATGCAGACGTTTCACGAGTATTTCGGCATCGCTTACAACTCAATCAACAAGGTGATATTTCTCTACTTAGTCGCCCTGCTGCTGGCGTTGCTGGCCCTGTTCGTAAACAATCGCCTGATGCGCATGCCCATCGGCCGCGCATGGGAAGCACTGCGCGAAGACGAAATTGCCTGCCGCGCACTGGGCATGAACCCAACGTTAATCAAACTGTCCGCGTTCACCATCGGCGCGACCTTTGCCGGTTTTGCTGGCAGCTTCTTTGCCGCCCGCCAAGGTTTGATCACACCAGAGTCGTTCACCTTTATTGAATCGGCCATCATCCTCGCCATCGTGGTCCTCGGCGGCATGGGCTCACAACTGGGCATCATCCTTGCGGCAATTGTGATGATTCTACTGCCCGAGTTAATGCGTGAATTCAGCGAGTACCGCATGTTGATGTTCGGAGCCCTGATGGTGCTGATGATGATCTGGCGTCCGCAAGGCTTGCTGCCCATGCAGCGTCCGCACTTGGAGTTAAAACCATGAGCCGGCCGTTATTACATGTCAGTGGTTTGAGCATGCGTTTTGGCGGTTTACTGGCGGTGAATGGCGTAGCCCTAACCGTGATGCCTAAGCAAGTGGTGTCGATCATCGGCCCCAACGGTGCTGGCAAAACCACGGTATTCAACTGTCTGACCGGTTTCTATCAACCCAGCGGTGGAGTCATCTTGCTGGATGACGTACCCATTCAGCAGCTCGCCGGCCACCAAATCGCCCGCAAAGGCGTGGTGCGCACCTTCCAGAACGTGCGCCTGTTTAAAGACATGACCGCAATTGAAAACCTGCTGGTGGCGCAACATCGCCACCTCAACACCAATTTCTTGGCCGGCTTATTCAAAACACCAAGCTTTCGTCGCAGCGAACATGCCGCCATGCAATTTGCCATGCACTGGCTGGAGCAAGTCAACCTCGCTGAGTTTGCCAACCGCCCAGCAGGCACCCTCGCCTACGGCCAGCAACGCCGCTTGGAAATTGCCCGCTGCATGATGACCCGCCCGCGCATCTTGATGCTCGACGAGCCGGCTGCCGGGCTTAACCCGCGCGAGACCGACGACCTCAAAGCGCTGATCGGCATGCTGCGTGATGAACACGACGTGACCGTTTTGCTAATTGAGCACGACATGAAACTGGTCATGAGCATCTCCGACCATATCTACGTGATCAACCAAGGTACGCCGTTGGCCAATGGCTCGCCGGAGCAGATTCGTAACAATCCGGACGTGATCAAAGCCTATTTGGGAGAAGCGTAAGCCATGCTGTATTTCAAAGACGTATCGACCTTCTACGGCAAGATCCAAGCCCTGCACAACATCAATATTGAAGTAAATCAGGGTGAAATCGTCACCCTGATTGGCGCTAACGGCGCTGGTAAATCGACCTTACTGATGACCCTATGCGGCTCGCCGCGCGCCGCCAGCGGCAGCATTCGTTATCAAGGCGAAGAGCTAATCGGCCTCGATACACCGCTGATCATGCGCAAAAGCATCGCGGTGGTGCCTGAAGGCCGTCGGGTGTTTGCCCGCCTGACTGTAGAAGAAAACCTAGCCATGGGTGGCTTCTTCACCGAGAAGGACGACTACCAAGAGCAGATGGACAAGGTCTTGCACCTGTTCCCGCGCCTCAAAGAGCGCTATGCGCAACGCGCCGGCACCATGTCTGGCGGTGAGCAGCAGATGTTGGCGATTGGCCGCGCATTGATGAGCAAGCCCACCTTACTGCTGCTTGACGAGCCATCGCTCGGCTTGGCGCCGATCATCATTCAGCAAATTTTCGCCATTATCGAACAACTGCGCAAAGACGGTGTAACGGTGTTTTTGGTCGAGCAAAACGCCAACCAAGCACTCAAACTGGCCGACCGCGCCTACGTGCTAGAGAACGGCCACATTGTTATGCAGGGTACCGGCGCCGAACTGCTGGTCGACCCGAAAGTGCGC
>JBBKVZ010000112.1:0-3875 GCA_037968715.1 Pseudomonas sp. | reverse complement strand
CGGTCACGCCTTCCGGTAGTTATGTCGAGCAAACCTTGTTGGCACGGTTGACGCGGCGTTTAGGTAATCCGCAGTTGGTGCCGATTCATCGTATCGATCGATTAACTGCAGGCTTGGTGATGTTTTCGGCTAATCCGCAAACACGGGACAGTTACCAAGCATTGTTTCGCGACCGCCGTATTACCAAGTGCTATGAGGCGATAGCGCCAGCGTTGCCGCACTTGCAGTTTCCGCAGCTACGGCAGAGCCGTCTGGCCGCAGCAGAACCGTTTTTTTTGATGCGAGAAGTAGCTGGCAGCGCCAATACCGAGACCCGTATCGAGGTGCGCGAATGTCAGGGTGATTTGTGCCGTTATGCACTGTATCCGCTAACGGGCAAAAAACATCAGTTGCGGGTACACCTAGCGGCGCTCGGCGCGGGGATTTGTAATGACCCTTTCTATCCGCACTTAAATGCGTCTGCTGATGCCGCTGATGATTACCGCTTACCGCTGAAGTTACTGGCGCAAAGCCTGCAGTTTATCGACCCGCTAAGCGCTGTTGAACGACGTTTTGACAGTCAGCTCAGGTTGACTTGGTGATACGTCGCTCGCTGGCGGTGCGGCCCACGCCAAGCTTGCCAGCCTGTATCGCCAGCTTATGAACTGTTCAGGGCTGGCGAGGCAGGGGATGACTGAGCGCTGGCGGCAGATTGCGCGCACGCCAGGCTACAAATACTGAGCGATTCCTCGTCTAAAACGTGTTGAAAAATCGCTTATATCGAGCTGGGTAGACGTTTCAGTGCGGGGCTAGCTAGCCAATGCATGGCGTTGGCAATTAGGCCGGCTAAAGGTGTGCAGTAACCCCAGGCGAATGTCAGCAAGGTCAAAATCACGCCGCCAACCAGATCGTCGCTAAGCCAGTGGGCACCGGCAAATAGGCGCGGCAGTATTAGCAATGTGCTTAGACCGAGCACCAAGGCGAGTTTGCCGCGTCGCGCAAATAGCGCCATAAAGGCGCCCCAGAGCATCAGCACCGAAGCATGATCTCCTGGAAAACTGCGTTTAGAGGCGTCTTTCAGGTCGAGATGTTCGTTCAGCCAAGGGTATTGCTCACTCAGCCGTATACTGCCCAACAGCTGTAGTGAGGGGCTGCTGTGTTGCCAGCCATAAAAATGCACAAGCTTGCCAAACAAAACGCGAAGCACCAGTAAGATTGCCAGCAGGGCGATAAAGGTAAACAGCGCCTGCCAACGCTGGTTCTGGTCGAGTAACCAGTTCTTGTGGATTAACAGGCCAAGCATCAGGCCGCCCGCTAGCAAGTCAAATAGGCGCAGGCTGGCAATCGCCCAAGCGCCGGACCATAAAGACTTGGGTGCGAGTGAGCCATTCAGTAGCGTAAATGTGGCGTTATCGAGTTGCGCCCAGAGTACTTGGCCGGTAGGCCATAACCAGCTGGCCATTAACAATACGGCGCTTAGGTGCAGGCCAAACAGCGCAGGCCAGCGCCAGGTAGTTTGCAGTCGGGCGTGTGGTTGGATGGCTTGGGGCATGCAAAAGGTCTCGTCTGGCTAGACTGGTTGAATACTAAGGGTCTCGCAGAGTTCAGCCAGTCCGTGGCGGTGATTAGTGAAAGAAACTGAAGGGCGCGCAGTATCGCCAAATTGCCGCTAAATAAGCATGAAACGTTTGGCATCTTTACGTTTTTTTGAGCATGCAATGCATATGCTTGCCACCTTAATGGGTAAGTTATCCAGTTACGCGTAGTGGAGTGCAGTTGCATGGCAGTAGGTAAGTGGCGTTTAACCAAGGGGCCAATCAGTCCGACACGTTTGTTGGTCTATGTGGCGCTGGCATTGGTGTTGTTTTATAACGCGGCGGCTTGGCAAGCGCTTTACGGGCTAGTGCCTCTCGATGGTCTAAAAGCTGCGGCATTTTATGCTTCTTTTGCGCTGTTTATGCTGGCGTTTATCAGCTTGCTACTGACCTTGGTGTCCTTTAAGTACCTGCTTAAGCCGCTGCTCATCCTGTTGTTACTGTGCTCGGCCAGTGCCACCTATTTTATGGGTAGCTACGGTGTTTCGATTGATACGGTGATGATGCAAAACATCTTCGAAACCAATCCGGGCGAAGCCGGTGGGCTGGTAAGTGCGCGGATGTTCGCTTATTTGTTGGTACTTGGGGTGTTGCCAGCAATCTTGGTCTGGCAGATGCCGGTTCGCTACCCGCCGTTTTTTCGTGGTTTGCTGAATAAATTGCTGATGATCGCGGCTTGTTTGGTGACAGTGGCGGTGATGGTCGGCAGCTTTTACTCCACCTATGCGCCGATCTTTCGTAATGAAGACCAGCTGACCCATTACATCAACCCCACCAACTACATTTATGCGGTTGGCAAATATGCCAAACAACGCTTTGGCAGCAAAGAAAGCCTCGTGCTGCAGCAAATCGGGCTCGACAGCAAGGTTGCTGCTCAGTTGGCCGCTCGGTCGAAAAAGTCGTTGGTGATTTTTGTCGTCGGCGAAACCGCCCGCGCCGACCACTTTGCGCTCAATGGTTATGCTCGCGAGACCAACCCTGAGCTCAAACAGCAGGATATTCTCAACTTCACGGGCGTGCATTCGTGCGGCACTTCAACGGCCGTGTCAGTGCCGTGCATGTTCTCGGTGTTCCCGCGCAAGGATTTCAGCGACAAAAAAGGCAAGGCCCACGAAGGCGTTTTGGATGTGTTGCAGCGCGCTGGGATTAAGGTGTTTTGGCGTGATAACAATAGCGACTGCAAAGGTACTTGCTTACGCATCCCGGGCGACGATGTGTCCAAGCGCAAGAACAGTCCGTTTTGTAATGAGCGCCGCTGCCTTGATGAAGTCATGTTGGAAGACTTACAGGCCTATATCGACTCGTTGGACGACAACGCGATGATAGTTCTACATGCCGATGGCAGTCATGGGCCGGAGTACTTTGATCGTTACCCCGACTCGTTCGAGCGGTTTAAGCCGGTTTGCCATACCAATCAGCTGAGCAGTTGTACGACTGAGGAATTGGTAAACGTCTATGACAACACCATCCTCTACACCGACCATTTTTTAAGTCAGGTGATTGAACTGCTCAAGCGCAATACCGAACAGCGCGATACGGCGATGATCTATGTCTCCGACCATGGCGAGTCTCTGGGAGAAAACGGCCTGTATCTGCATGCTGCGCCTTATTCGATTGCCCCTCAATCACAGACCCATGTGCCGATGATCATGTGGTTCTCACCGAGCGCTTATAGTCACTGGGGCATCGACAAGGGCTGCATGCAGGGTAAATTGCATGACCCTGAGCTCAGCCACGACAACATCTTCCATTCGTTGCTGGGCTTGTTCGCGGTGCAAAGCAGCGTTTACCAGCCGGGCTTGGATATGTTCAATAGTTGTCGCCCGCTTGGCGAGGTCGCTGCGCGGTAACCGGTTTCTCTACGGTGATGTGGCCATTTGTGGCAAGCCGTTTCGCTGGCGTTGGCGCAGGGTAGGGTGGACTCAGGTGCATCGCGAACAGTCCACTCTTGATTAACCAATACTGTGCTGCTGCGTTAATGCCTTCTCTGATTCGCAGCCCTACAAAGTGCCGTCCGATAGGGGCTCAACGAGCCCCTTGCTGTTGCTAACCAATAAACTCAATAAAGTCGTGCAGGTGTCGGCGGATACGCACTTGGCTGTGCTCATCGTTTAGGCGCACATGTTGGTCGAGCTTTTGCTCGATGGCAGCGATCATCATTTCGTGACAGCTATGGATGCGTGACAGTGTTGAGTCAAACACCAGCTTAAGGTGCGCCTGAGCTCTAGCGCCGCCCACTGGGCTGTTGGCTTGGGTGATGAAGGTGACGGGCTTATCTTTTAAGGGTGACTTAAATGCTGG
>JBBKVZ010000111.1:0-9184 GCA_037968715.1 Pseudomonas sp. | reverse complement strand
AGGCTTGCGCCGGTGTCGCGCCAGAACAGGTAGTTGCCGCTGCGTTTGTCCGGGGTAAACGCCAAACGATCTACGGCATGCACCATCTGCGTGGCGCTGGGCAGCAGTTTGTCGTTGGGGTTGTCGGCCAAGCGGCTCATCGAACCGGCAAAATAGGCGAACAGCAACAGGGCAAACGGCAGCAGAATCAGCAGCACACGGCCACCACGATCGGGGTGTCGGTTGATCAGGCGCATTGTGCTACCTCAAAGAGTTTGCGTAGGTGGACGACACTTTTCTCGTTCCACCTCGATGCTTTGGTATCGAAGTGGAACGAGCGTTAGGCCGGCCTTGCGGCCGGTGGTGGATGATTGAAGCGTCATCCACCCTACGTTCAGCCGCAGACAGAGTGCTTACAGTTTGCCGTCGGCAGCCATCTGCATATACGCCGGGTCGAAGCGCAGTTTGAGGTTGCCTGCGGCGCCGGTGGTCACGCCGTTGGCGAAGCCCATACCGATGGCTCCAGCACTTTGCGCGCCATCGCCGAGCAGGCCGTGCGCGAAGGAGAACTCAGCCACTTTGCCCATGGTGGCGGGCAGTTTCGGGCTGGTGGCGAAGGCCACTGCATCGGCGGCCGAGTAGAACATTTTGGTTGCTGCCAGCTGCGCGTCATAACCGGCTAAGTCGGTGCCGGACGCTTTGGCCATGGCGGTGCGAGCGGCTTTACCGGCTGGCGTGTCGGCGCTCATGGTGGCCATGATCTCGTACCAAGCGCCGGTTAAGGCTTTACCCAGCGCCGGGTTGTCTTGCAGGGTTTTGCTGTTGACCACCATCAGGTCGATGATTTCACCGGGAATCTGGCTGGAGTCGAACACCTTGGTGACGTTCGGCGTGGCTTCGATCTAGGCCAACAGCGGGTTCCAGGTGGTTACAGCCTTGACGTCTGGGGTGGCGAAGGCGGCGACCATGTCGGCGTCTGAGGTGTTGACCACTTGCAAGTCTTTCTCGCTCAGGCCAACCGTCTGTAAACCACGCGCGAGTAGGTAGTGGGATACGGACAATTCAACCAAGTTGACGTCCATACCCTTGAGGTCTTTGAGGGTTTTGCCTGCACCTTTGAGTACTACGCCATCGTTGCCGTTGGAGAAGTCGCCGATGATCAGCGCCGTGCTGTCGACACCGCCGGCTGCGGGGATGGTCAGGGCGTCCATATTGGTCATGCTGCAGCCATCGAACTGGCCGGCGGTGTACTGATTGATCGACTCGACATAGTCATTGATCTGCACCACGTCGATATTGATGTCGTACTTCTTCGCCCACTTAGCCACGATGCCTTCAGCTGCACCGTATTCCCATGGCATCCAACCGGCGTAGATGGTCCAGCAAACACTGAAGTGGTCTTTCTTTTCGGCGTAGGCGGGCAGGGTAATGGCGGCGCTAAGGCCGGCGACGAGCAGCGAGGACAGCAGGGACTTGCGCATGGGTGTACCTCCGGTTCGATAAATACGGGCAGGAGCGGGGCGGCACTGCCTTGCTTATCCAAATGGACGTGCAAGGGCGTGTTCTCCCGGGCTTTTATCCCGCCGTGTAACCTCGAAGGAGGTCGCTAACTCTCGGACCAGCCACTCGCCAGAATTTGGTAAGTCGGAACCCTAGTCAGCCATTGCAAATTGTCGTGCCGCAACCCCGCAGGGTCACTCCTGCATGCACAAGTTATTAGCGAATTGCGTGCCAGCTCGACAAAGCCCAGCCGTGTGGGGTTTGCCGCCTAACTGCGCGGGTGTGCTGCCGAAGATATGCGCTGCGTTGGTGCGCTGTGCGAGGTTCTGGTGCGCGCAGCGCTTGAGCGCGATACGGATATTTCCGCGTACAAACGCCGAACAATCCAGGCGCATAAAAACCGCCAATTTACGGTGGGTTTTTATTGGCTTAAACGTCGTTTGAAAATTTTGCAGCTGAGTAAAGCCGTGCTGGCGGCAAGTTTAAAGCGCGGCCATAACTTGAAAACCACGGGCTTGTGCGTGTTAAGAGCGATAAGCCCTTGATTTTCTAGTGCAAATCGATCCGCCGAGAGCGTCAGCTTTTTGCTACTTTTTAGGCACGGGTTGGTTTTGTGAGTGTTCACTGAGGTTCTTATGCACCCTGTTGTTGTGGAGCCTCGCCGGCTGTTAGTGATTGAGCCGTGCGAGGAATGTCGAGGTTTGTTTGCACATTTGCGCGCTGCCGGCTGGCTGGTCGAGGCGCGTTCATTAAGCGATGCAGGACTGCATCCCTGCCAAGTGGGCATGCTCTGTTTTCACTCTGGGCTGGTATCTCGGCTAGAAGAAATCAAGCCGGTGATTGCTGACAATGTTGCCGAGTGGGTGGCGTTAGTCAGTGCCCAAGACATGTCCAATAGCCTGTTGTGCGACTTTATCAGTGAATGGTTCTTTGATTTCCATACCATGCCGGTTGATCTGGAGCGGCTATTGGTCGCCCTAGGTCGTGCCTGTGGCATGGCGCACCTGCGCGAACAAAGTGACAAGTATCTGGCTGATCAGAGTCATGAGCTACTTGGCGAAAGCGCATCGATTCGTGGCTTGCGCAAGTTGCTGGAAAAACTCGGCCCGAGCGATTCGCCAGTGCTGATTCGTGGTGAAAACGGCACCGGTAAGGAGCTAGTGGCGCGAACGCTACAGCGCTTATCTGCGCGGGCCAATATGCCTTCGGTGGCGATCAATTGCGGGGCCATCCCAGAAAATCTGATTCAGTCAGAGCTCTTTGGTCACGAGAAGGGTGCGTTTACCGGCGCCCACCAGCGCAAGATCGGGCGGATTGAATCTGCCGATGGTGGCACGTTGTTTCTGGATGAGATCGGCGACCTGCCACTGGAGATGCAAGCAAATCTGCTGCGCTTTCTGCAGGAAATGACCATCGAGCGGGTTGGTGGCTCAAAATCGATTGCGGTCAATGTGCGGGTGATTGCTGCAACCCATATGAATTTGGAAGAGGCGGTCGCCAAAGGCACTTTTCGTGAAGACCTCTATTACCGTTTAAACGTATTGCAGGCGCAGGTTGCGCCCTTGCGTGAGCGTCTGCTGGATGTGCCGCAACTGGCCCATCACTTTGCCAGCCTGTTCAGTGTGGAGGCGGGACGGCGGCCTCGGCGCTTCAGTCAGGCGGCACTGCTGGCCATGGCCTCGCACAACTGGCCGGGCAATGTGCGCGAGCTGGCCAATCGGGTCAGGCGCGGGCTGGTTATCGCTGAGGGAAAACAGATTGAGGCCGAAGATCTTGGCCTCGATCGGGCTATTAAGCGGCCAGTCTTGCTAGGCACCCTTGAAGACTACAAGCTGCGCGCCGAACGCCAAGCCGTTGGCGATGCGCTGCTGCAACACTCGCAAAATCTCAGTCAGGCGGCGCGTGCGCTGGGTATCTCCAGACCGACCCTGTACCGCTTGTTGCACAAGCACCAACTCAGCTGGTCAGGGACGAATCTGCGCGATACCGGCGCTTAGAAGTAATAGGGGAATTTCACGCTGAAGCTGAAGTCCGGAGCATCGGGGCTCAGGCCAATGGCCAGATTGGGCACGATGCTCATATTCGGTGTCGGTGCGAAGGTCATACCGATGTTGTAGTAGGCCGCGTTGTAATTGCTGTTATCCACCGATTGCCAATCGCCTCCGTCAGGCTTGATCTTGCTCTTCTGTGAGATCAGTTCGGAAAACGACATGGCCAAGCTCATCTTCTCGTTTAGCGCGAAGGCCACGCCCACCCCGAAGTTTATGGTATTGCCCAAGTTCACTTTGCCCGGCACTTTCACACCTTGTTGGGCGCTGATGTCGTCGAAGTTGTCTGCAAGGTTGTAGGTGTAGCCGATATTGCCAAAGACAATGGCTGGGTCGTAGGTTTTGACCAGCGAGAGGCCTGTGGTTATGCCCCATACCCCGTTGCCGGTCGGCAGGTCTTCGGGCACGAACAGATTGTTGTTGCCCGAACTCTCCACCAACTTGATGCCGTAGGGGTCTTTGCCGGTGGGTGCGCGCACGTCAACACTGAACACGCCGTCGGGCATACCATCCGCCTCGTCGAGGAACTTATAGGCCACGCCAAAAGTGACGTCACCAATGCGTGGATCGCCGGTAACGGTTTGCTCGCTGAAGGTTGAGGTAGAGCCGCCGGCACCCGCCGAGGAGTAGGTCGACTCGCGGTAGTTAATCGGCAACGTCAGGCTGTATTGCCAGCGATCCCAGTTGTAGCGGCCGGTCATATCCACGGTGTAACTGTCTGAGTTGATCTCATCGATATTGATATTGCCGAGGAATATCGAGTCCAGCGCCAGAAAGCCGTTCAGGGCCAACTGGTTAGAGTTGTAGTGGGTATAGGTGAGACCGGTTTCTAGGCTGAAAGCGCCGGTACCAAAGAAGCCACTGGCTTGCTGATACACGTCGGCAACGCTTTCTACTGGCTTGGAATCATCTTTGAGCGAGGCGCCATAAGCGGAGGGTGAGCCGCCTACGGTACGGCCGGACTGGACAATGCTGCGCTGCGGCGCCGCGCCCTGTTGCCGATCGCGCGCTTCCACGGCGCGAAAGCGTTGCTCAAGTACCATCAGTGCGTTTTGCTGCGCCTCGTAACGTTTTTGCAGGGTCTCGATCTCTTGCCGCAGGGCTTGCACTTCGCCGCTGATCTCTGCAGCGTTGGCCATGTCGATGGCCGCAACCATGGGCAATATGAGCAGGTATGCGGGCAGGCGCATGAGAGTATCTCCTTATTAATGCTGATTATTATTTGATCAGTCGAGATGCATTTCCTAGGCGGCGCCTAAACCATGGCTGCCATGTGTATTCTTGCCGGGCTGGGTATGCCCGCTCCCGGCAAAATATGCCGGGCCATATTTTTGGCTATGTATCCGTTACGTGTTGAGCGCAAAACGTAGGGTGGGCTTTAGCCCACCAAGGCTGTTACCCCGCGCTGGTGGGCTAAAGCCCACCCTACAAAGTAGGGCCTGCAACACATAACTAGGGCATAGCCATATTTTTAATAGCCAACACGCGGCGTGACGCCCAGCTGGGTCAGAGAGCAGTAAACCCGTTGCTGCTCAGCTGGATTTTCATGCATGGCCACGCTCAGCGAGGTGAGGTTGCGTACCTGATTCAAGGCGCCGCCGATATTGGCCTGCTGGTTGATGCCGCCATGGCCGATTGACTGGCTGGCTACACCCTGACCTTGGTTGGCTTGTAACTGCATCTGCAAACCGCCATTGACCGAAGAGACTTGTACCGCCCCAGCTTCGTTGCTGAACTGCTGGTCGCCGCCCCAGCTTTTTCCTGCGGTCGAGATCGTCTGCCCTGCGCTGTGCGTGATATTGACGTCTACGTAGTTCTCGCCATTGTTGTAGTCACCGGCCGTGCGCACGCTCTGGGATATGCCCTGAACGTTATTTAGGCCCTGACCACCGATGATTTGGCCCTGCCCCTGGCTGGGCAGATTGCCATCGCCTGTCGCATACAGCGGGGTAACGCTGAGGTTGGCGGCCAGATTATTCACGCTCAGATTGGCCTGGGCGCCAATGGTCGCACCACTGCTGTTGCGCCATGAGGTCGACATGGTCACGCCAAAATGCACGATGCCTTCGGGCAGTATGTAGCGACCGCGCAGGGTGGCCATCTCGGCGTCACTGATTTCTATCGGTTGGAAAAGGCTCGATGCGCCAACCGGCATTACCGGTAACAACAGGCTGGCCAGCATCCATGTTTTGAATTTCATTGCAGACTCCCGGGGCTTCTTGCCCACGTGCAGTGTTTGCTAGAAAAAATCACTCTGAATGAATCCGAACTCCATCAGTTCGGCATCGTTGACCAGTTTGTAACCGGGTAGCCGGTGCTTGGCGGTCAATGGCTCAGGCGGGTCAAGCAATGGATTGTGGCGGTCATAGCCGGGGCCGATCAGGGCAAATACGATGCCGTTCCAGCCCTTGCTAAAGTCGTCCATGGACATTTTCTTGTGGCCGAGCACAGGGTCGCCAACGTATACGGAACCCTCAGCGGTTCGTTGCATCACCACGAAATGTTTGTAGCCGCGCACTTCGATCAGCACGATCACTGGGATGCTGACACTTTTCAGTTGGCTGCTTTCGATGCGGTAACCGCGGGCACGCATGCCCAAGCTGGCGGCGTAGTTCTTCATGTCCAGCATGGAGAAACCCTTGCTGCGCACTTGCTCTTCGTCGGCTACGGCCAGCATGCCGTGGATCACATCTTCTTCGCTTAAATTCCAGCCATAGGCTTGGTTGAGAATGGTCGCTACGGTGGCTGCACCGCAGCTGAAATCGGTTTTTTGCTCTACCAGATCGCTGAAACGTCGCTCACGTATGCTTTGCACCGGCTTGAACACCATGCCACCGCCTGGCAATACCGCGAGCGGCATATTCTGGGCGGCTGTTGCCGGCTGCAGGTAAAAGCCGCAGAGGGCAGAGCAGAGCATTAGGGTGGGTAGAAAACGAAACATGGGATTTCAACACTCCGGTTATTGCCACTCCTGCGAGAAAGCGCGGGGCCCGTATGGGCGCCCCACGTACTTGCCTCTACTTAGAAGCCTTCGCTACCGCCGCCGCCGTTAGACGCGCAAGCAGTACAGCCCACCGCCACCGCCAGCGAATTGCTCTGCTGGTTGCCACCACCGGCTGCAATGTTGACGCCGACGTTACCGCTGGCACCATTCAACGAGTTGTTGATGCTCGCGTTGTTGGTTACCGGAGCTTGGAAACCGGCGACCACGGGGATAAATCCGCTGACCGAGCCCTGCAGGCCGAGAGAGCCTGCTTCGTTGAAAGCAAAGGCCCCGCCATCGCCGTTCAGGTCGCTACCGCCCTGAGTTTCGGTATCTAGGTCAAAGTGCCCGTTGGGGGTTCCATCCGGGTGAGAGTCGCCCGTCCAGAGCGCCGGATAGACATTGCCAATCTGGTCAGACTGGCCAGAATAGTTACCCTCGAACCCACCGCTGAGCGTGACTTGCACCTCGCCAGGAGTCCAGGTGGCGTAGTTGTTGGTGTTGTTGTCGTTGGACATTTGGCTGACGTTGACACTGGCATTCGCCGCATAAGCGGCTTCAGACACACCAATGGCCATGTCATTTTTTTGCTGGTTGTAGTCACCAGAAGCGATATTGATACCCACGTTACCGCTAGCGTTGTTGGCCGAATCGTTCAGCGCCGCATTGTTAGGCACGCTGAAATTTTGCAGCGTGTTGTTCCGTGCGCGTTGCTCTACATCGATATTGGCGCTGGCGGCAGTACCAAAGATGAAGTCGGCGTCTGCCACGGCAATAGCGCCGGCATTGGCCTGCTGGTTGTTGTCACCGGCAGCCACGTTGACGCCGACATTGCCCGATGCGCTGCCGAGTGAAGCATTCACACTGGCATCGTTCTCCGTGCCTTCGTTGCGCACCCGGTTGTCATGGGTATCTTGGCTGTCAGTGATACTGGCGTTGCCGCCGTTATCAGGTGCGGCATAGGCGCCTGCGGACAGTACCGCAGCAAGTGCAAATGCCAGTGGCTTGAGCATAAGTTGAGTTTTCATTGTGTTTCTCCCACTCCATTGATGTTGTGATACGAATACACGGAGTTACTCCGTGATCCGGATGCCGAGGCTGTTGATGCTGCGATTGCCGACCCCGGCGCTCTGGTTCAACTGGACCACACCACGGCTGTTGCTAAATGCGCTGTCATCTACCGAGACACTGCGCGCTCCGCTTTGCGGTTCTGTTGCTCCCGAGAGGCTTGACGGCCTGACGCTTTGTTGCGCCAATGCGCCGTCATTCAAGCCTTGCGGAAGGCCACTGGCTATCCGCAAAGCATTGATCTGTTGGTTGCCGCTACCGGCGCCCTGATTGACACCCACTACCCCCTGACTGTTGGCGAACGAGCTGCCAGCGATACTGGCGTTGGCATCGATCCCGGCTGGGTTGACGGGTAAACTTGCATTGATTTGTCGAACCTTGGTGGCTGCCGCAGCAGGTGCATCGGCAGTGCTGCCTATCGCTAAGGCGCGAGCGTTGGCCTGCTGTTGGCCATCGCCGGCGGCCTGATTGATCATCAGTACACCTTGGTGGTTTTGGCCACTTTGATTAATGTTGGCCGTGGCCTGCATGACCGTCTCGGCCAGTAATATCTGGCTGCACAGGGCGCTTGCGAGTAATAGCGTTAGCTGGCGCATGTCACTGTCCAAGGCCTAGTTGCTGCAAAGGCCGTAAACCTGTTTTTATGGCGCCGTTGACTCGCCCGCTGATGCCGCCGGTTGCTCCGCCAGCGGATCCGCCACCAATAACAGCGCCGAGTCCTGCTACACCGTTGCCGCCCGATTGAGCCATGTTGTTTGAGGTAGAGAGGCTGTTGGTCTGTCTAATCAGTGCGCTGTTGCCTACCGAGAGGCCGGTATTGATGTGGGCAAAGTCGCTATCGCTCAGTTCAGTATTTGCATACTTAGGCCCGCCCGCTTGTACTGTCAGCGGATGAGGATCTTGAGCCAGGGCTTGGCGAGTGGCGACACGCGGTTGCACCTCGCGGCTAAGCACGATCAGACCGTTATCTGCGAACAGCGGATTGCTCAGTAACATTGCCAGTGTGCTACCTAGTAACCAGATGGCTCTGCTGGGCTGCTTATTCATTTCTATGCTCCTGCTGCGAAGTGCTAACCAATTGCCGGTGAGACAACGCAGAGAACATGCCACTAAGTTAATTTCCTTTAAAATCAATTAGATAATAAGTATTTGTGACCGTTAAAAAATGCAGGTGTAACGCTGCTGATACTCGCTCGGCAGATAAAAACCCTTTTAAAACAGAGGACTGTTCGGTGCGCGGGGCTGTTGCCCGGCAGGTGCGCTTTGCAATGTGTTTCAGCGCTGAAACAGGTGCAGGTCGACAATCAGCTGGTCGGCTGGATAATGTGCGGTCGCTGCACTGCCCTGAGCATCAGCCATGGCGGATGCTGCACTGTTTGAGCAGTGTTCGAATCGTTGGATATTGCTGATCAGCCATGGTGTAACGCTGCATGGGTTGCACGCGGGGCGAGGTTGCCGTCTCTGCGGGCTGCATCCCTGCGCTGGCGGTCTGTGTACGGGTGGCTGACCGGCGGTTATCCCGGGGGGGCGCCGAACGCGGCTTTTCGGTATACTTCGTCACCTTCACCAGCCCCAACGCTGGTTTGATCTGTACATGCCAAGCCAC
>JBBKVZ010000110.1:0-6297 GCA_037968715.1 Pseudomonas sp. | reverse complement strand
ATTTTACGGCCGGTGGCCACCACCTTATTGATGGTGGCCATATTGCTGTCGGGCCTCATCGCCTACCGAATCTTGCCGGTCGCGGCGCTGCCCGAGGTGGATTACCCAACCATTCAGGTCGTCACCCTGTATCCCGGTGCCAGCCCAGAAATCATTACCTCCTCGGTGACCGCGCCGCTAGAAAGCCAGTTTGGCCAGATAGCTGGACTGACCGAGATGAGTTCCAGCAGCTCCGGTGGTGCCTCGCAATTAACTTTGCGGTTTAGCCTGGCGACCAATTTGGATGTGGCTGAACAAGACGTGCAAGCGGCGATAAACGTGGCGTCTAGCCTACTGCCCAAAGACCTGCCAACGCCGCCGGTGTTCAGCAAGGTCAACCCGGCCGACGCGCCGATTATGAGCCTGGCGATTGTCTCGGCCAGCCTGCCGCTGGCAGAAATTCAAGATTTGGTGGATACCCGCTTAGCGCAAAAAATTTCGCAAATCAGTGGCGTCGGCTTGGTCAGTATTGGCGGCGGCCAGCGCCCGGCAGTGCGCATTCGCGCCAACCCGAATGCCCTAGCGGCTTATGGCTTGAGCTTGGAGGACCTGCGCAGCGCCGTGACCCGCAATAACCTCAATGGCCCCAAGGGCAGCTTTGACGGGCCTAGCCGCGCCTCAAGCCTGGATGCCAATGACCAACTGGAAACCCCGGAAGATTATCGCCAGCTGATAATTGCCTACAAAAACGCCGCGCCCGTGCGCCTGCTCGATGTGGCCACTGTCGATAATGATGCAGAAAACCTGCGCCTAGCCGCTTGGGCCAATTTAACGCCAGCGGTGATTTTGAATATTCAGCGCCAACCGGGCGCCAATGTGTTGGCCGTGGTTGAGCGTATTAATGCCTTACTGCCGCAGTTGCAAGCGAGTTTGCCGGCCTCGGTTGAGGTCCAGGTGCTGACCGATCGCACCCTTAGCATCAGCGCGGCGATTGCCAACGTAAAGTTTGAAATGATGCTGTCGATTGCCCTGGTGGTGATGGTCACCTTCCTGTTTTTGCGCAATGCCTCTGCCACCTTGATTCCCAGCTTGGCCGTGCCGTTGTCGCTGATCGGCACGTTCGGGGTGATGTACCTGGCCGGGTTCTCCATCAATAACTTAACGCTGATGGCCCTGACCATCGCCACCGGCTTTGTGGTCGATGACGCCATCGTCATGTTGGAGAACATCAGCCGTTATTTGGAGGAGGGTGATCCACCGCTGACCGCCGCCTTGAAAGGCTCACGGCAGATCGGCTTCACCATCATCTCCCTGACCCTGTCGCTGATTGCCGTGTTGATTCCGCTGCTGTTTATGAGCGATGTGGTGGGACGGCTGTTCCGTGAATTTGCCATCACCTTGGCGGTGGCCATTTTAATCTCAGCGGTGATCTCCCTAACCCTAACGCCGATGCTCTGCGCGAAATTATTGCGCCACCGGCCGCAGGCACAACAAGGGCGCTTTTCCCGCGCGGCGGGGCAGTTTATTGAAGGTTTGATTGAGCGCTATGCCCGCGTATTGCAAGTGGTGTTGCGCCATCAGACCCTCACCTTGTTAACCGCCGGGGCGACCCTGCTGTTAACCGTGCTGTTGTATGTGCTTATTCCCAAAGGCTTCTTTCCCGAGCAAGACACCGGGGTGATTCAGGGCATCAGCGAGGGGCCGCAATCGGTGTCGTTTGAGGCTATGGCGGTGCGCCAGCAGGCGTTGTCTGAGCTGATCTTGCGCGACCCGGCGGTGGCCAGCTTGTCGTCTTATATTGGTGTCGACGGCAGCAACGCCACCTTGAATACCGGGCGTTTGCTGATCAACCTAAAACCCTTTGCTGAGCGTGACGTCAGCGTACAGCAGGTAATCCGCCGCTTGCAGCCACAATTGGCGCAGTTGCCGGGCACTAAGTTGTATCTGCAGCCGGTGCAAGACTTAAGCATCGAAGACCGCGTCAGTCGTACCCAATACCAGTTCAGTTTGGAGGACCCCAATCAAGAAAACCTGCGCTATTGGGTGCCGAAACTGGTGGAGCGCTTGCAGCAGTTGCCGGAGTTGGCCGATGTGGCCAGCGACCTGCAAGACCAAGGCTTGCAGGTGTACTTGCAGATTGACCGTGATCAGGCCGCACGCTTGGGCGTGAGCCTAGCCTCGATTGATAACGCGCTGTACAACGCCTTTGGTCAGCGGCTGATATCGACCATTTTTACCCAGTCGAGCCAATACCGGGTGGTGCTGGAAGTGGCCGCCGCATTCCGGCAAGGGCCGCAGGCTTTGGAGCAACTCTACGTGCCGAGCAGCGATGGCACGCAGGTGCGCTTATCCAACTTGGCGAAAGTTGAACAGCGCTCGACCTTACTGGCGATTAATCACAGCGATCAGTTTCCCGCCGCCACCGTGTCATTCAACTTGGCGGCGGACACTTCACTGGGCGCGGCCGTGGCGGCGATTCGCGCCGTGCAGGCCGACTTACACTTGCCGCCGAGCACCAACAGCCGTTTTCGCGGCGCGGCGCTGGCTTTTGAAGCGTCGCTGGGCAACACCTTGCTGCTGATTTTGGCGGCGATTGTGACCATGTATATCGTGCTGGGGATTCTCTACGAGAGCTTTATCCACCCGATTACCATCCTCTCCACCTTGCCCTCGGCTGGGGTCGGTGCGCTGCTGGCCTTGATGCTGGCGGGCGAGGAGCTGGGTATGGTGGCGATTATCGGTATTATCTTGCTGATTGGTATCGTGAAGAAAAACGCCATCCTGATCATCGACTTTGCCCTTGAAGCCGAACGCCACGGTGGGAAAAGCCCGCAAGAGGCTATTTATGAAGCCTGTTTGCTGCGCTTTCGACCGATTTTAATGACCACCATGGCCGCCTTATTGGGCGCGCTACCCTTGATGCTGGCTTCCGGCTCAGGTGCCGAGTTGCGCCAACCATTGGGCATTACTCTGGTTGGCGGCCTGCTGCTCAGTCAATTGCTGACCCTGTTTACCACCCCAGTTATTTACCTTGCCTTCGACCGTTTAGCCCGCCGGGTTAACACCTGGCGTAGACAACCCACGGCGGTTACGGGGCTTGCGCCGTGAGCTTTTCCACGCCGTTTATCCTGCGTCCGGTCGCCACCTTATTATTGACCTTAGCCTTGCTGCTGGCCGGCGGTTTGTCGTTTAGCTTGTTGCCGGTGGCACCGCTGCCGCAGGTCGATTTCCCCTATATCGTGGTTAACGCCGCGATGCCCGGCGCCAGCCCAGAAACCATGGCCAGTTCCGTGGCCACTCCGCTGGAGCGCGCCTTGGGGCGCATCGCCGGTATCGTCGAAATGACCTCGTCGAGCACCTTGGGCAATACTCAGGTGGTGTTGCAGTTTGATCTGGGCCGCAATATCGACGGCGCTGCCCGTGAGGTGCAAGCCGCCATCAATGCGGCCATGAGCCTGCTGCCCACCGGCATGCCGCGTAACCCCAGCTATCGCAAAGCTAACCCGGCTGATATGCCGATCATGATCTTGTCGTTGACCTCCGAAACCCTCAGCCGTGGTCAGCTTTATGATTTGGCCTCAACGGTACTCGCGCAAAAAATCGCCCAGGCCGAGGGCGTAGGCCAAGTCAGCGTCGGCGGTAGCTCGCTGCCGGCGGTGCGGGTCGACCTCAACCCAGATGCGCTTAATCAGCATGGTTTGGCCCTCGATGATGTGCGCAAAGCCATCAGTGCTGCCAATACGGATGGCCCCAAAGGCGCGGTGGAACAGGGCAATCAACACTGGCAAATCGATGGTAACGACCAGCTGCGCAGCGCCGCCGAATATATCCCGCTGATTATTCGTCACAACAATCAGGATGCTCGGCAAGTTCTGCGCTTGGGCGATGTTGCCGAGGTCAGCGATGCGGTGGAGAACGTGCGCAGCGCTGGGTTTTCTGGTGGCTTGCCGGCGGTGTTGCTGATTATTACCCGCCAACCGGCAGCCAATATTATCGCCGCCACAGATGCTATTCATGCCCTGTTACCGGCGCTGCGCGAAACCCTCGGGCCGGCAGTTAAATTGAAAGTCATGGACGATCGCAGCCCGAATATTCGCGCCTCCTTGCATGAGGCCGAATTCACCTTGTTGGTCTCTGTGGCGCTGGTGATTCTTGTGGTATTTGCCTTTTTGCGAAACGCTCGGGCAACCCTGATTCCCAGTGTGGCGGTGCCCATCTCGCTGATCGGCACGTTTATCGTGATGTACCTGTGTAATTTCAGCCTAAATAACTTGTCGTTGATGGCGCTGATTATCGCCACCGGTTTTGTGGTCGATGACGCCATTGTCATGCTGGAAAACATCGCCCGGCGGATAGAAGAGGGCGAAACACCGCTGGCCGCAGCGCTTAAGGGCGCTAAGGACGTTGGCTTCACGGTGCTGTCGATGAGCTTGTCTTTGGTCGCGGTGTTTATTCCACTGCTGCTGATGGGCGGCATTCCTGGCCGGCTGTTTCGCGAGTTCGCGGTAACCTTGTCGGCGGCCGTATTGATCTCGCTATTGGTCTCGTTAACCCTCACCCCCATGCTCTGCGCCAAGTTGCTGCAGGCGCACCCGGCACAGGTAAAAACCCCGCGAGCAGCCCGTTTTGATCGTTTTTTCGCCAGTTTCTTAACGCATTACCGGGCCAGTTTGGTCTGGGCACTGGACCATTCACGGCTGATGCTGGTGATTTTGCTGTCGACCATCGCGCTGAATTTTTACCTGTTTGCCATCGTGCCGAAAACCTTGTTTCCCCAGCAAGACAGCGGCCGTATGCGCGGCCAAGCGGTGGCCGATCAAAGTATTTCGTTTCAAGCTCTGCAAGAAAAACTCAGCCAGTTTCGCGATATTCTCGCCGCCGACCCAGCGGTGGCTAACGTTGCCGGCTTTAGTGGCGGCAGCGGCCGTGGGGGTGGCGCCAATATTGGCTCGTTCTTTGTCACCTTAAAACCGATTGATCAGCGCGAGCCGATGACTGTGGTGGCCAGCCGTTTGCGTAAATCTTTGGCCAAAGTCGCCGGGGCAACGCTGTACTTGAACCCCGGGCAAGACCTACGCATTGGCGGGCGTGAGGGCAATGCGCAGTATCAGTTCAGTTTGAAAAGTGACGACCTAGCGCAACTGCGCGCGGCCACCCCCAGGGTTGAGGCCGCGCTACGTAAACTCCCCGAGCTGGTGGATGTCAGCGGCGATGAGCAAAACAAAGGCCTGCAAACCCGCTTGGTGATCGATCGCACCACGGCAGCGCGCTATGGGGTTGATATTGAAATGGTCAGTGCGCTGCTGAATAACTCCTTCGGCCAGCGGCAAATCTCCACCATCTATAACCCGCTTAACCAGTATCGGGTGGTCATGGAAGTGGCTCAAGCCTATCAAAATAGCCCGGATATTCTCGATCAGGTTTACGTCATCAGTGGCGATGGCGCGCGTATCCCGCTATCAACCTTCACCCGAGTGGAGCCCAGCAGTGCACCGCTGGCAGTCAATCACCAAGACCAGTTTGCTGCTACCACGTTCAGCTTTAACCTAGCCACTGATGTACCGCTGGAAACCGCGCAAGCGGCCATTCTTGCCGGCCTGCAGCCATTGCACCTGCCGGTTTCGGTGCAGGCCAGCTTTGCTGGCACCGCAGGCGCTGCACAAAGTACGCAAAGTGATATGCCGCTGATGCTGCTCACCGCGCTACTGGCGGTGTACATCGTGCTGGGCATGCTTTACGAGAGTTATATCCATCCACTGACGATCATCTCAACCCTGCCATCGGCCGGTGTAGGCGCCTTGCTGGCCTTATTGCTGTGCCGCATGGAGCTGTCGCTGATTGCCCTAATTGGCATTATTTTGCTGATCGGCATCGTCAAGAAGAACGCTATTTTGATGATCGATTTTGCCCTAGATGCCGAGCGGCGCTTGGGCATGAGTCCGCGTGAGGCCATTTTAGAAGCCTGCGTAAAACGCTTTCGGCCCATCATGATGACCAGCTTGGCCGCGCTATTGGGGGCTTTGCCGTTGTTGTTTGGCACCGACGGCGACGCCGAATTACGCCGTCCGTTAGGCATTACCATCGTCGGCGGGCTGATTGGTAGCCAGCTGTTAACGCTCTATACCACCCCGGTGGTTTATCTGTATCTCGACCGCCTGCGCCACTGGGCATTACGCCGCTGGCATGGCCGTGTCACACCGTTACCGCTGGAGAATCAGCTATGAACCTGCCCCCACGTACCGGCATGCATCGCGGTATTTTCAGCCCCACTGGCGGGTATCTGCTGTTGGCCATCGGCTTACTCAGCGGCTGCGCGGT
>JBBKVZ010000109.1:0-6404 GCA_037968715.1 Pseudomonas sp. | reverse complement strand
CTGAAGGAATATCATGCCCGCCAAGCCTTTGTCTGGAGCATGCAAGACGCCGCCCAAGCCCAGTGCGGCGCTGTGATTCTCAACCCACTACCCTATTTATGCGATTCTGAACGTTGTTGGGGCACGCATAACGGTCAGCCGATATATTTTGATGACGACCACCTTAGTGAGTCCGGTAATCGTTTGTTGACACCAATGTTTAGTGAAGTCTTTAAAACGAGCCTGGGTGTGTAAGCTCTGTTCTCTCTTTCATGCCAGATGAGCATCTGGCGATGCCTGGCCAGGTGATCCCCTTCGACCATTAATCTGGATGCTGAGTCGAATTCGAGAGATAAGCGGCATGCGTTCGTCAATCGGCTTCATAAGGATCGTAATCGGTACGCCATTAAGTTTATCGAGAGAAGAGCCTGCGCCAACCCTTGGCGCGGGTGACATGGTTGCCCTTGTAGTTCTTCTGTGATGCCTTTGGAATGATGCCGAAATGTGCTTCCACTTTATAGTTTTCAAGTGAATGGCCACTTTCCAGGGCTTCATTGTAGTAACGATCAAATAGCTCGGTGAGGTCTTTGCGCGGGTGCTCAAACACTTCTCCATCGAACCAGTGTTTTTCGTTTTGGCTGGCCAGACGCTTGAACGAATGCTTGTGCGATAACTGGGTACCAATATCCGAGTAGTGCAGGATTTTAATCGCCTCGATGGGGCTGTGTTCGCCATCGATATTGTTGAACTGATCGTCGAAAGCTTGAATCAGCTGCGTGTTTTCGCGAAAGTGATCGCGCAACTTATGGTGCGAGCGAGGGTCGGTGGTGATTTCTTCTAGTCGCGGCAGATGAGCTTTGGCTAAAGCGCAATCCCACATAGATACACAGAATCGCCAGGATTCTTTACCCCCCTTGGCCATGACGATCTTGCCTGGTTCGAATGGTGTATTCCAAAGCTCGGCGATGTCGCACAGTGCGATGACGTCAGCGTCCATATAAATGGCTTTGCCGGCGAAGTTGCAGAATGCCGGGATGCTCCAGCGAAAGCCTGAGAATGGTGTGGTCCAGTGGTCTGAGCGCCATCCTTGTTGGGTTTCCGGGGCTGAGTGCCAGAAGCTATCGGAGTTACGCGATAGCTGCATCCAGTGGATCTCCAGTGGCTGCGAGGAATGTTTGCGTAGGCTGTACTCCAGCACCATCATCTGCTCGAGGTCGCAGTCGTTAGGGTCGCAACCAACGAAGATCTTTACTGTGTCGTTCATTCTGTATTTTTCCCAGTTGGGCGCAGCCTCGAGATTACGGATTACAGCCCTGAGTTTACTTTTTCAGGTCTTTGCTGCTCTCGTACTCGGCGATGATTTCTTGGCTATTTAATGGCGTAGACGCGTTCTTGTTGTAATGCTCGAAAAAGACCGCCAACCCAAGATTGTTGATTAACGCCATGTCCTTCTTGTAACGCAGCAAATGCTTAAAGTTACGTTTACGTTTGGCACGCGACAAAGGCTGCGAGCTGCAGCGCATATCGGAGATGTCGATGAGACCGTATTCGCCGGATGGCGTGAGAATTACATTGCCCATGTGTAACGAGCGGAAATACACACCCTTGTTGTGTAGATGGGCAATGAATGCCGCGAGCTTCTTCAGCAGCGCAAATTGGTGCTCAGGTTCTTGTGTCGGAATGAAGCTGCGCAATGTATCTCCGGGGAGCGGCTCATACAGAATTGCACTGCGCGCTAGCTCGGGGAACTTCAGAATTTGCAAAGCTTTCGGGCAAGGAATGCCCTTTTGTTCGAGGGCTTTGCAGTTGTTTAGGAAGCGCTTTTCGGGCGGGAAGAGGATTGCTGTGGTAATTACGCGTTTGCGTCGAAATAGTTTGAGGAAATTACCTGTCTTCAGCTTGAGCACTTTTTCGCCAAATGGATCGCGCTCAATTACCTCGGCGCCATCGACCAAGTCGTTATAAGTTAAGTCGGTGGTGGCATTCATGGATTCAGGCAATCTAACCTCAGGAGTACATGGAACAGGTGGGGGGTGCTATCATTTTCCGTCTTCAATCTAATAGGCAGCATGCATTTCATGAGTGATTCTCTCCGGAGTGTCCCGGCGGTGTCCAGCGTCAAGATTTACTTCCGTTTGCTCTCCTATGTGCGTCCCTACCTGGGACTGTTCGCGCTGAGTATCGTCGGCTTTCTGATTTTCGCCGCTACCCAGCCGATGCTGGCGGGCATTCTTAAGTATTTTGTTGACGGTTTGAGCAACCCCAATGCGGCGCTTTTCCCCAATGCCCCATGGTTGTGGCTGAGCGAGCTAAAACTGCTTTACGCTGTCCCTTTGCTGGTCGTGTTGATTGCTGTATGGCAAGGTATTGGTTCTTTTTTAGGCAATTTTTTTCTGGCCAAAGTCTCGTTAGGGCTGGTTCACGACCTGCGAGTTGAGCTGTTTAACAACATGCTGACGCTGCCCAATCGTTACTTCGATCGGAATAACTCCGGGCATCTGATCTCGCGCATTACCTTCAACGTCACCATGGTTACTGGCGCTGCGACTGATGCCATTAAAGTGGTTATTCGTGAGGGCATGTCAGTGGTGTTTCTGTTTGCCACTTTGTTGTGGATGAACTGGAAGTTGACCTTGGTAATGGTGGCTATTCTGCCGCTGATTGCACTAATGGTGACCAGCGCTAGCCGCAAGTTTCGCAAACAAAGCAAGAACATCCAGTTGGCCATGGGCGATGTGACCCATGTGGCTTCCGAGACCATTCAGGGTTATCGCGTAGTCCGCAGTTTTGGCGGTGAGCCGTACGAACGTAAACGTTTCCATCAAGTCAGTTCGGAGAACACCAAAAAGAACCTGCGCATGAACAAAACATCAGCCGTTTATACGCCGATGTTGCAGTTGGTGATTTACAGTGCCATGGCGGTGCTACTTTACCTTGTGCTGCTGTTGCGTGGCGACTCGACAGTCGGTGAGTTAGTTGCGTACATCACCATGGCCGGCTTGCTGCCGAAGCCTATCCGCCAGCTGTCTGAAGTGAGCTCCAGCATCCAGAAAGGGGTGGCGGGTGCTGAGAGCATTTTCGAACAGCTTGATCAGCCAACCGAAGTCGACAACGGAACGCACGAGCGTGAACGCGTAACGGGCCGTTTAGAAGTCAAGGATCTGAATTTCACCTATCCGGGCACTGAAAAACAAGTTCTCAAAGGCTTGAGCTTTACCGCTGAGCCTGGGCAGATGGTTGCCTTGGTTGGCCGCTCTGGTAGTGGCAAGTCGACTCTGGCCAATCTGATTCCACGTTTTTATGCTCACAGTGAAGGGCAAATATTGCTCGATGGACTGGATGTTGAAGATTACCGGCTGAGTAATCTGCGCCAGCATATCGCTCTGGTTACCCAGCAGGTAACGCTGTTCAATGATAGCGTGTTGAATAATATCGCTTATGGCGATCTAGCCAATAAGCCACGTAGTGCAGCAGAGAAGGCCGCTGAAGATGCCTACGCCCGTGAATTTATTGACCAGTTACCCCAAGGCTTTGATACCGAGGTTGGTGAGAACGGCGTAATGCTTTCTGGTGGACAGCGTCAGCGCTTGGCTATTGCCCGTGCGCTGCTCAAAGATGCCCCATTGTTAATTCTCGACGAGGCTACGTCGGCCCTAGATACCGAGTCCGAACGGCATATTCAAGCTGCGTTGGAGCGGGTCATGCACGGTCGTACCACGTTAGTGATTGCCCATCGTTTGTCGACTATCGAGCAGGCTGATCTGATTCTAGTGATGGATCGTGGCTGCATTGTTGAGCGTGGCACTCACAAAGAGTTGCTGGCGCAAAACGGTTACTACGCAACGCTTCACTCGCGTAACTTCGATGAGAGCGATGAGAGCGATGAGAGCGATGAGTTGCTCTCGGTCGAGCAGAACGCTTGATGCTTAACCGTTTGCGGGTGTGTCGCGAGCGCGGTTGGACGCCGATTAGCGCCGCAGACTATGCCGCCGCTTGGCAGCGTTTCGGTGGCAGCGTTGCGACCCACCCGCAGGTGGTTGAACGTCTAGCCGGCTTGGCCGGCATTCCGGTGCGTTATTTGGGCTGGTTAGTAAATGGCGAGATGCAGGCGGCGCTGCCGACCTGGGGGCGGCATCTGGCCTTGTCCAAGGATGTGCTCAAGCAGCAGGGTAAGCGCGGCCTGTTCGACTTGGGCAATGCCGAGATTATTCTGCCGATAGCGCCGCAAGCCTGTGTGCCGCTGCGTCATCGCGCACGCTATGTTTCGCCATTGCACGCCGAGCAAATCAACACCCTGCGCGAGCAGCCAGAAGGCTTGGCACTGGCCCGCGAGCCGGAGCAATACAGCAAAAAATTCCGTTACAACCAGCGCCGTGAACAGCGCTTGCTGGAAGAGGCGGGCGGGGTAATTCGGCCGATGCTGGAGTTGAGCGCCGCTGAGCAGGCGGCGATTTATCTCGATCTGTTCCAACGCCGCTGGGGCTTTGCCGCGACAGGGGCAGCGCAGCAAGAGCAAGTGTTCGAGTTGTTGCGTGAGTTTATGACCGGCTCGCTGATCTACCTGAATGATCAGCCCGTGGCGATTCAGGTGCTGTACCGCGTGGAAGCGCCGCAGTGGATTAGCCTTGAGTATATCAATGGCGGTGTCGACCCTACGAGCCGCGAGTTTAGCCCCGGCAGCGTGTTGAGTTTTGTGAATACGCAAACCGCTTGGGAACAGGCGCGGGAGTTGGGCAAGCCGCTGCGTTACTCGTTCGGCCGCGCTGACCGGGAATATAAAGATCGCTGGTGCAATCGCTCACCGGTGTATCAAGTCTGACTCGGGGGCGGTTATGAGTGCGCGTAAGCAGCAACTTCTTAAGCAACATCGGCGCAACAAGCGCATTGCCGTAATGCTCGGCGTGGCATTCTTGCTGCTGCTCGCGGTGTTCGTCGCATGGTGGTGGTTGCCGTTATTGCTGGTGCTCGCTTGGGTCGGCCATGAGGCGTGGTTTGCTGATCACCTGTTTTATGCGCCTAGCGATGATTACCAGTACAGCTTTGCGCCGGACACAGTGGTATTGCCGGTGCGTCTGCAGGGCGCTCAAGTGCAGGTGCAAGGCGAGCTTGGCGCGGCCGATACGTTGATCTTGCAACTGGATTTACGCAGTACCTGGCTAGGGCGCTGGCTGGATCCTTACGTGCTGATTGGCGGCGACCGGCAAGATTTCGAGCGTGGCGTAAATGGTCGACGCTACCTGAACTTATCCGGCCAATCGGCGGCGCTGGCTGCTGGGCAATTAACCCTGCACGGGCGTTTCTGCCGATTGCCGACGGCGGCCACCCTGCATGCTTTCAGTGCGCCGGACTATCGCCAGCAACGCTTGCTGATTATCGCCCCGCATGCCGATGACGCTGAGTTAGCCGCCTTTGGCCTCTACAGCCAGGCGGCTGAGGTGAGCATCGTCACCCTGACCCAAGGTGAGATTGAGGCCGAAAACTATCAACGCCTCGGCTTAGATACAGCCCAAGCGGCATGCTTAAAAGGCCGTTTGCGCAGTTGGGACAGCGTGGCGATTCCGCTCTGGGGCGGGGTGGCGCAGCAGCAGTGCGTGCAGTTGGGTTACTACTGCCTGCAATTGCCGGCCATGCTCGCTGAGCCGGCGCTGGCGTTTGCCTCGCGCGAATCAGCTGAGGCCGATATCCGCAGCGTGCGTGGGCATAATCCGCTGGCGTTGCCGGGTGATGTCGATGGTCTGCCCAGCGGCAAAAACCTGGTCGCCGACTTAGTGGCGCTGTTAGAACATTTTCGTCCCGAAGTTCTGGTCACCCCACACCCAGAGTTAGACCCGCACGCCGACCATGTTGCCGCCACTCAGTTGCTGCTGGCGGCAATTAAGCTCAGTCACTGGCAGCCAAAAACCCTGCTGCTGTATGCCAATCATCTGCATGACAACGATCGCTGGCCCATGGGCCCTGCTGGCAATGGCATTGCGCTGCCGCCGGCCATCTCTGCGCTGCCCGCAGATGGACTGTGGAGTTTGTGCCTGGATGCGCAGCAGCAGTTGGATAAGAGCATGGCGCTGCTGATGCAGCATGACTTGCAGGGCCGTCTGCCCGTTAAAAAGCGTCTGCGCCGGCTGATTCAACGGCTCTTGGTCGGGCGGCGCTGGCCCAATAGCGGTGAAAACGAATTTATGCGCAAAGCCGTGCGTCGCCATGAACTGTTTTGGGTGCGGCATTTGTAATGCCGCGCGCCCGCGACCATCGTGTGTTGCGCTTATGTCGCAATCAGCCAACATGCACGCCATGTTATGATTCGCGGCTTTTTTTGCTGCACCCCACACGCCTGACGCTGGAGTCGCCATGAAGTTGTCCATGCCCCGTTTCGATCAGGCCGCCGTGTTAGTGGTTGGTGATGTGATGCTCGACCGCTATTGGCATGG
>JBBKVZ010000108.1:0-2734 GCA_037968715.1 Pseudomonas sp. | reverse complement strand
ATCTGGGTGGTTTCGCTCAAGTACGTGCTGCTTATGTTGCGCGCCGATAACGACGGTGAGGGCGGGGTGATGGCCCTGACGGCGCTGGCACGCCGGGCTTCTCTGCCGTATCCGCGCTTGAAGTCGGTGTTGGTGTTGCTTGGCTTGTTCGGTGCCGCGCTGTTTTATGGCGACAGCATGATTACTCCGGCGATCTCGGTGTTGTCGGCGGTTGAGGGCCTCGAGGTTGCGCTGCCGGGCTTGGGCCATTGGGTGGTGCCAGTCACGGTGATACTGCTGGTGGGACTGTTTGTGATCCAGAAGCACGGTACGGCCCGCATCGGCATCCTGTTCGGGCCGGTAATGGTGGCTTGGTTTCTGATTCTTGGGGCGCTTGGGGTGTATGGGATTATTCGCCAGCCCCAGGTGCTGCAGGCGCTTAATCCCTTTTGGGCAGTGCAGTTTTTTATCAGCCATCCGGGCATCGGTATCACCATTCTCGGCGCAGTGGTGCTGGCGTTGACCGGTGCCGAGGCGCTGTACGCGGACATGGGCCATTTTGGCCGCAAGCCGATTGCCCGCGCTTGGTTTGCCTTGGTGCTGCCGGGCTTGATGCTGAATTATTTTGGTCAGGGTGCCTTGCTGCTGGAAAACCCTGAAGCCGCGCGTAACCCCTTCTATCTATTGGCACCAAGCTGGGCCTTGTTGCCGATGATTGGCCTGTCGACCTTGGCCACTATTATCGCTTCGCAGGCAGTAATATCCGGGGCCTTCTCGCTGAGCCAGCAGGCGATTCAGCTGGGTTATATCCCGCGTATGCAGATCCAGCACACCTCTAGCCATGCGCAGGGGCAGATCTACGTCGGTGTGGTTAACTGGGCACTAATGGTGGGTGTGGTGCTGCTGGTGATTGGCTTCCAGTCGTCGGGCGCGTTGGCGGCGGCTTACGGTGTGGCCGTGACCGGCACCATGCTGATCGATACTTTCTTGGTGGCGGCGGTGATGTTGTTGATGTGGAAGGCGCCGCGCTGGTGGGCCATTCCGTTGTTGATCGGTTTCTTGGTGGTGGACACTCTATTTTTTGCCGCCAACGTTCCGAAAATACTCGAGGGGGGCGCCTTTCCGGTGGTCGCCGGCGTGGTGCTGTTTGTGTTGATGACCACCTGGAAACGCGGTCGGCAGATTCTGTTTGGTCGCCTCGATGAATCGGCCATGCCGCTGCCGTTGTTTATCAGCAGCATCCGTAGCCAACCGCCGCATAGGGTGCAGGGTACGGCGGTGTTTCTCAGTGCCCGCCCCGATGCGGTGCCGCATGCTTTGCTGCACAACTTGCTGCACAACCAGGTGCTGCATGCGCAAGTAGTGCTGCTCACCGTAGTCAGTGAGGACACGCCGCGAGTGGCGCACGACCGACGTTTTGAAGTGCAGGCTTACGGTGATGGGTTCTTTCGCGTGTTGCTGCACTATGGCTTTATGGATGAGCCTGATGTGCCACAGGCGCTGACCCTCTGCCATCTGCAAGAGCTCGACTTTAGCCCGATGCGCACCACCTACTTTCTCAGTCGTGAGACGGTGATTCCATCCAAACGGTTGGGAATGGCGCCGTGGCGGGAAACCCTGTTTGCCTTTATGTTGAAGAACGCCAATAGCAACCTGCGCTTCTTCAAATTACCGATTAATCGGGTGATCGAGTTGGGTACCCAAGTGGAGATTTAAAGCCCTTGCGGGCGCCACAAAAAAGGCCTTGTCGAGAGTATCGGCAAGGCCTTTTGCGTATCTGCAGCGTTGTCATCCGCACCCACGCTGTGAGCCCGTTCCGGTGATTACTGAGTTCTCGTGCTCACGGGAGTGATGGGATTAAGCGGGGTTCGCTCTAACCCGTGCAGAGCCGCTATTTACGTGTTGGCAGCATGATGCGCAGGGTGTTGTCGCGGCGGATGTAGTGGTGGTAAAGCCCGGCGATGGCATGCAAGCCGATCAGCCAATAACCAATGGTGCCGGCCAGTTCGTGCAGGTCTTTGATCTGCCCGCCCAGTGTGGCGTCGGGGCTGAGCAGCGCTGGCAATTGCAGACCGAAGAAGGGGATGGGCTTGTCGTAGGCGCTGAGCATCAACCAGCCGGCCAAGGGGGCGCCGATCATCAGTAGATAGAGGGCGAGGTACATCAGCTTGGATATTTTATCTTGGGCGTTGGAGATCGGCGGTTGAATTTTTGGCCGAGCGCCGAGTAGACGCACGGCAATGCGCAGCCACACCAAGGCAAAAACAGTTAAGCCAAGCATAAAGTGCCATTGCTTAAGGTTGTCACGCATATCACTGCCCTTAGGGAAGTTGCCTTTAAGCTCAATGCAGGCGTACACGGCGGCGATCAGCAGCAGCATCAGCCAATGCAGGCCGATGGATAGCGTGCCAAAGCGTAATTCAGTATTTTTCCAGCTCATTGCGGCTCCTGATGTCATGCCCTTGGGGCTTATGCGTTGAGGCGTTGCTGTACCCATGTGCAATGTACTTAGCCGTTAGGCGAGAACTCGCGGGGCGCCTAGCTTAATGCACAAGCGCCCGCTGAGTGTTGCGTAAGGTCAAGGTGCGCTGACTTGCCGGGCCTGAATGGCGCTGATCAATCGCGCCGCCAGCGCTGGATAGTTTTCGTCGAAGTGGTGACCGCCGGCTAGCTGCAAGTTTTGCTCGCGCGCTTCGGGCAGGGTGCAGCCACTGATGGCTTTATCCGCAACGCCGTAGACGCACAGCAGCTTTTG
>JBBKVZ010000107.1:0-3694 GCA_037968715.1 Pseudomonas sp. | reverse complement strand
TGCTCAGCAGCCAAGCGCGCGGTGATCAGCGAACCACTGGAAGGACTGGCCTCAACCACCAAAACGCCCAGCGACAAGCCGCTGATAATGCGATTACGCCGTGGGAAATTACCCGCCTGCGGCGGACAATCGAGCGGTAACTCAGAAACCAACGCGCCGCCCTGCTCGATAATACTCGCGGCCAACCCCGTATGCCGCGTCGGGTAAATCCGCTGGAGCCCGGTACCCAGTACTGCCACAGTTTTACCGGCCACATCCAGTGCGCCTTGATGGGCCGCGCCATCAATGCCCAACGCCAAGCCGCTGGTAATAGTGAAACCGGCTTGCGCTAGGCTGCGGGCAAAGGCTTGCGCGGTATCTAAGCCGGGCCGCGATGCATGGCGACTGCCCACCATGGCCAATTGCGCGCAATCCAGAATATCCGCCGCGCCGGCGACAAACAGCAGCGGCGGGGCATCGTCGAGTTCAGCCAATAAGCCCGGGTATTCTGGCGCATCCCACATCAGCAGGTGATGCTTTGGCTGCTCCAGCCAAGCCAGCGCCGCAGCGGCCTGCTCACGCACCTCTGGCGAGCGCCGGGCCTCAGCGCAGCACGCTGGCAAACCCAACGAACGCCACGCGGCGGCAGGCGCACTAAGCGCCGAACTGGCGCTGGCAAAGGCCTCAAGCAAGCGCGCAAAACGGCGCGGGCCCAGTTGCGGTAAAGCGTGCAAACGCAGGCGCGCTTCCAACTCGGCAGGAGAAACAGCATGGGGTGAGGAGGGCATGGCGATCATCCTTGATCAAACTAGGCGCATTGCTAGGCAGCAAACGCTAGAAATAGAAACGATTAGCGCGCTGTTAACCACCATAAAAAAACCCCGCAGCGCGGGGTTTTTTTATTAGGGGTTTACAACCTTGTCTTGCAAGGCCAGATCGCGGTCGGCGACGAGGACCAAGCCATAACTTATTTTATCGAACGTACTGAAGATCATCAGCAAGCCACCACGGCTATCTGGCACCTTGATCGACTCACCGCTAACTCGATCATGCACCGTCTCACCGGTTTTCATGATCGCCAGTACGTTGCCTTCAACCAAGCCATCGCGCTTGCCTTTGTTGATGGTCACTACATCCATTGAGCCAATCTGGCTAACGCCACGCGGCACATCGATGATCAAACCATCAATGGGCGTGGCAGGCTCGCTTGGGCTGAAGCTTGAGTTAACCGCACGCTCATCGGTGGCGAATAGACGGTCGCCCAGACGAACTTCTTCGTTGGTGCGGGTCAGTTTAAGGGTAGTGATATCGCCCTCAACCGACTCAACTTCAGCATTGCCAATAATATTGGCGTTGATACCGAGGAACTCATTGGTTTTCGGGTCGGTATAGGTTTTACCTTGACGATAAATCCCGTAAGCCGGTTGCTGACTGGCAAACTTACCCCGCGCATAAATGCTCTGCCCCGCACCCATCACCACACTTTCACCCGCGCCGGCCAAAACGTAAGGCGCGGAGGTGAATTCTTTTTCGTCATTGGCAATGCGGTTGTTAAACAGAAAGCTATTAATGGTTTCCAGCGGAATACTTGGAATGGCCTGTGCCATCGGCGTGCTGCGCACTGTCGGCGACAACTTGATGGTGCCGGCGAACTGACCGCGATTGAGGGTCAAACGAGGCTGGCCATTTACGTAGGTCAGGCTCAGGGTATCGCCGGGGTAGATCAAATCAGGGTTTTTGATTTGCGGATTGCTCTGCCAAAGTTCTGGCCATTTCCATGGCTGGCTTAAAAAACGCCCGGAAATATCCCAGAGGGTATCGCCTTTGGCTACCGTATAAGTCTCAGGATGACCATCCTTGAGCAGCACCTGCGCTTGAGCCAAGCCACCGGCAGTAAGCAGCAGCAAGGCGAGTAGTGATTTCCTCATACGGTGAATCCCTTTATTATATGTCTTGGCGCTAAACGCCTGAGGGCTGCCCCCAGAGTGAAAATTCAAGGGAGCTGCAGCCAGAAACTGTTTTTTCAATGCTGCTCAGCATATTAGCAGCGGTTTTTGACTTTATTCCACAAGTGCATCACAAACGCATATGGCAATTTTGAACATCCTAGAGTTTCCTGATCCACGTCTACGCACGATCGCCAAACCGGTGACAGTCGTAGATGACGCCTTGCGCCTGTTGATCGACGACATGTTCGAGACCATGTACGACGCCCCTGGTATCGGTTTGGCCGCGACGCAAGTCAACGTTCACCTGCGTTTGGTAGTCATCGACGTGAGTGAAGAAAAGACCGAACCACTGGTGCTGATCAACCCAGAATTTGCATTCCTCACTGAGCAACTTGAGGAATATCAAGAAGGCTGCCTGTCGGTGCCGGGTTTCTACGAAACCGTTGAGCGCCCGCAGCGCATCAAGGTGAATGCCCTCGACCGTAACGGCGATGCCTTTGAAATGATCTGCGAAGGCCTGCTGGCGGTGTGCATTCAGCATGAGTGTGACCACCTGAATGGCAAACTTTTTGTCGATTACCTGTCGACCCTAAAGCGAAATCGAATCAAGAAAAAGCTGGAAAAACAGCATCGCCAGCAAGATTAATTGCTGTCTACAAAGGCTTGCTCCGGCAAGCCTTTTTCTTTACCTGTGAATTTAGGCGAAAAAAAATGACCCAGCCCCTGCGCATCGTTTTCGCCGGCACGCCGGAATTTGCCGCCGCACACCTCAAGGCGCTGCTCGACAGCCCACACCAGTTGATTGGCGTATACAGCCAGCCCGACCGGCCCGCCGGACGCGGGCAAAAGCTGATGCCCAGCCCCGTGAAACAACTGGCGCAGCTGCACGGCATCCCGGTGTACCAACCACAAACCCTGCGCGACCCGCTGGCGCAAGCCGAACTGGCGGCGCTACAACCGGACTTGCTGGTGGTGGTGGCCTACGGGCTGATTTTGCCGCAGGTGGTGCTGGATATTCCGCGTTTGGGCTGCATTAACAGCCACGCCTCTTTATTGCCACGCTGGCGGGGTGCTGCGCCGATTCAACGCGCCATTGCCGCTGGCGACCACGAAAGTGGCGTGACCGTGATGCACATGGAGGCGGGACTCGATACCGGGCCAATGCTGCTGAAAGTCAGCACGCCCATCAATGCCGACGATACCGGCGGCAGCCTGCACGACCGTTTAGCCGAGTTAGGGCCGCCCGCCGTATTGCGTGCGATTGACGGTTTGCACGCGGGCAATCTGCCCGGACAAGCGCAGGACGGCAGCCTCGCCAACTATGCGCACAAACTGAATAAAGACGAGGCCCTGCTCGACTGGACGCGTCCCGCCGTGGAGCTGGAGCGGCTGATTCGCGCCTTTAACCCCTGGCCCATCTGCCACAGCAGCCTGCAGGGCGCACCGCTGAAAGTCTTGGCGGCCAGCATTGGCGAGGGCAGTGGCAACCCCGGCGAGATTCTTAGCGCCAGCAAAGACGGCCTGACCGTGGCCTGCGGCGACGGCGCTTTGTGCTTAACCCGCCTGCAATTGCCCGGTGGTAAAGCACTGAACTTTGCCGACCTATTTAACAGTCGTCGCGAGCAATTTGCCGTCGGTACTGTGCTCGGAGCATCGGCATGAATCCGCGCTTGGCCGCCGCCCGCGCCTTGGCCGCCGTATTGTCCGGTAAAGCCTCGCTGAACAGTTCACTGCCGCAGCAACTGGATAAAGTTGCCGTGCGCGAT
>JBBKVZ010000106.1:0-8388 GCA_037968715.1 Pseudomonas sp. | reverse complement strand
GTCCGGCAGCTATGGCGAGCTGGAAACCGGTGCCACCGCGCTGGCCTTTGCCGCCCATGAACTAGCAGCGATGAATTTCTCCGCAGGCCATGTGGCCGCCCACAGCTCGCCCAAGCCCTTGGGCATCGAGCTGGGTTTCGTTACCGAAGATGTGCCGGCCGCCTATGCCCGCGCCCTGGCCGCCGGGGCCGTGGCGATAGCCGCGCCGCAGAGCAAACCCTGGGGCCAGGAAGTTGCCTATGTGCGTTGCCCGGATGGCAGCCTAGTGGAGCTGTGCACCTCGATGGAGGGCTAAGCGCTAGCCATTCGGGCTTTGAGTGTTAGCGTTGTGAGCAACACCGGGCGGACGTAAGGTGGACTCAGGAGCGCAGCGAACAGTCCGCCAGCGTTTACAAACCTGCAAACCATGGCGTACTGCCTGCGGCGAGTACACCCTACTTGAGGCGAGTACCGCCTACGTTATGTGTTCGCACATGACATGTCGCCTCAGCTAACTCGCTGCCAAAGGCTGACCTCAGACAAGCTGTGCTGAAACTTGTGGCGGGTTTCGCGGATTACTAAGGGCACTTCTACCGGCTCTGAAAGCAACTGGAAATGCTCTTCGAGAAGCGCCTATAGGCCGTCGAGGGTACTGAAGTTTCCCCCGTCTTTTTTGAACCCGCCCAGCCAAGCCTCGCGCGGGGTTATACCGGCGATCAATCAGATTGGCCGCCAGGATCAAATCGTAGCCACTTAGTCGCTGACGTCGGCGTTCTCCAGCGGCACCTGTTGGCCGCTCATGGCCTCTAGCACCTTTTGCTTGTCGTCGGTACCGAGCTCATTCAGCGCATCGTTGACGTCCGACCGCCAGAGGTTGCGGGCACTGCTGCTCACCGTGTTATCCAGCACCAGACGCTTCTGAAAAATCCAGAAATTCGACCAGTCAGGCCAGTCGGGCAAGCCGTCAAACTCCTTGTTCGGGTTGCCGGTGCGCATAAATTGCGCCAGGTACTTGGTGAACTTAGCGGACAGCGCCGTACGCTGACTCTGGTTGGCACTGCTACTGATAAAACGCATCAGGTCCTGCTGCGGCGCCACGGGGAAGTTGCCGAACATAAACGGGATATCGATGCCGTGCACTGCACCAAATGCTTCTTTCCAGGGCGCCGGAGCATCGTCCCACTCGAAGTTGTAGCGGTAGATATTGCCCTGCAGCAGACGCAGATAGCGGCAGATATTGTCCACCGCCAGGTCGATGCCCACGCTGATGGCGCGATGCGTCGGACGGAAGCTCGAGTAGAGCTCCGGCTTGACCACATCGGTGATGCTCAAATTGGCCGGGTTTTGGTTGTTGACCATATCCCACATCTGCGCGTGATCCGGTTTGAAGTAGCTCTGCAGCTCGCCGGCGAAATAGCTGCCTTCATCCTTAGTGGTGCCCAGGATCATCGGCACCTGGTTGTAACCGCCGAGGACCAGATCGGCGTAACCGTCCCAGGGGATCACGGTGCCGTCGGTAAAATGCCCCATCACCACCGGCGACGGCGTGTGGCGCACTATGTCGGCCGCCGGCAGGCTACGCAGAAAGGCGCGAAGCCAGCTGGCGCTCTGCCCTTGGCGGAACTCGGCCGCCTGCTGCTTGTCGCTGGCGTAACCCTTCTCGATCAGCAACTGGTCAAGCATGGCGTTGGACTGCAGCTGACCCAGTGCCGTCGGGTAGGCATTGGGCAGGCCCGACATGCAGATCATGCGGTCGACCAAGGCCTCGGCCAGCGGCGACTGCAGCAGGCCCCAGGCATTGATGCAACCGGCCGACTGCCCGGCGATGGTGACACTATTGGGATTGCCACCAAACTGGCTGATATTGTCGCGCACCCACTCCAGGCTCTTGATCAGGTCCAGAGTGAGGAAATTGCCGGAATTATCCAAGGCATCGCCATCGTGCAGGGCGCTGTTGTACAGCCAGCCCAGGCTGCCGAGCCGGTAGTTTACCGACACCACTATGGCGTTGGCGTTACGAGCGAAATTGGCGCCGTTGTAGAGCAACTCGGAAGCGGCGCCCTTGAGATTGGAGCCGCCGTGAATCCAGAACAGCACCGGCAGATTGCTTGCCGTGCTCTTGGGTCGCCAGACATTGAGGTACAGGCAGTCCTCCGAACCTATGGGCTGACCGAAGGTACTGGGATTCGGCGCACCGAAGTAGCTGCCCAGCTGCGAACAGATGCTGGAGAACTGGCTGGCGTTACGAACGCCGCTCCAGCTCGCCGGATTGCGCGGAGCTCGCCAGCGCAGATCCCCCACCGGCGGCGCCGCGTAGGGAATGGCGCGCCAGGATTGGGTGTTGTTGGTATCGGCGACCCCCAGCACCTGGGCGCCACCCAGGGAGCTAATGGATCGGGTGAGGGACTGACTATCGGCGGCTTGGGTGCTGATGGCCAGAGCAGACAGTAGCAATAGGGAGCTGCCAATCAGGCAGCCGCGCAGGAGCTGTTGCGAAATCCATTTCATAATTGTTGTCTCGATCTGGCCGCGAGTGATCAGCGGACTTGGGAAAGGATTCAGGCCGGTGAGCCTAGCCGCCAATCCGTTATACAACAGAAGTAAGACGCTGTTGCACGAGTAAGGGCGTAGGGCGGACATAGAGTGGACTCAGGCGCGCAGCGAACAGTCCGTCACTCTTGCTGGCCGCCAACCAGTGGCGTACCGCCGTCGGCGATTACCGCCGACAAATCGCTGTTCACCCTTGGCTATAAATAGCCTCAGCTGATCCGCCGCCAAAGACTGACCTCCGACAGACTGTGCTGAAATTTGTGGCGGGTTTCGCGGATCACGAAGGGCACTTCTACCGGTGCGCTGAGCAATTCGAAGTGCGGCTGCAGGATGGCCTTGAGGCCATCGAGGGTACTGAAGTTCTCGCCGTCTTTTTTGAAACCACCCAGCCATGATTCGCGTGGGGTGTGTTCGGTCAGCCAGGTGTAGGGCGAGGCCAGCAGTAAAATACCGCCGATATTCAGCCGTTCATGCACGGCGGCCAAGAACTGCGCGGGATCGTACAGGCGATCAATCAGGTTGGCGGCCAGAATCAAATCGTAGCCACTGAACTGCGGCTTGAGATTGCAGGCATCGCCCTGAAAAAACCCGACCTTGTTGCGCACTGCATCCAGGCCCAGTTCATCTAAGCGGCGGGTTTGATAGCTGACCAATTCACCTTCTTCGCAGCGGCTGTAGCGAATCTGCCCGGTTTCGGCCAGTTGTACGCCTTGGCCGATAAAACGCGCCGAAAAATCGATGCCAGTGACTTGAGCGAAGTGTTTAGCCAGCTCAAAGCTGGCTCGCCCTGAGGCGCAGCCTAGGTCTAGCGCGCTGAGTGCCGGGCGCTCGGCCATGGCGGCGATGGCGTGTTCGGCCAGTGCCTTAGAGAAGTTCGCTACGCCGAAGTAGTTGTCGCCGTAATGAAATTCGGCGTATTCGCTGAGCAGTTTGTCGTGTTCGTAATTGGAGGCGGGAAGCATGGCGGTGGTCTCGGCAACGATGTAACGAAAACCGGCGTGCTGGAAAAAATGCCGGCGAAAGGCGTAACGGGCGCTGCCTAACGATTGATTGCCGCACGACATCCACGAGCCACCCTTAAATAGGTTGTGGCGCTGGTCGAAGGTCGGCGTGCTGAAATCATCGTAAATGGGCTGCACGGCAAAGCCGTCAAACGGGTAAATGGGTGTTTCGCTCCACTGCCACACGTTACCGCGCACGTCATAAAACTCGCCGTGCGGGAATTGATCAACCGGGCACGGTGAGGCGTAGTGATCGAGCTGAATATTGGCCGGTGCGCGCTCTGCAGTGCGTTCATCGCTAACGCCTGCGTGTTGATACAGCCGATGCCACTGGTCTTCACTGGGCAGCCGTACGGGCTGCTTCAACTGCTCGGCTTTCCAGTTACAGAAGGCTTTGGCCTCCAGGTAATTGACCTCGACGGGCCAATCCCACGGCATGGCGACTTCTTCGCTGAGTAGGCGCAACTGCCAGCCGGCATCGCTGTGGCGCCAAAAGCTCGGCCAGCGAGCTTGCGAAAACTCCAGCCAAGCAGCGCCTTCGGCGTCCCACCAGCGCGGTTCGCTGTAGCCGTTGTCGGCGACAAAGGCCAAGAACTCCTGGTTGCTGACTAAAAACTGGCTGGCAGTAAAGGCTGCCACGTTGCTGTGGTGCTGACCGTATTCGTTGTCCCAGCCATACAGATCATCGCTGATCGACTTGCCCAACCGCACTTCGCCTGCCGGAACAGGCAGCAATTGGTTCTGCGGTGCTTGGCGCTGCTCTGTGCTTGGCCATGGCCGCCAGTTTGGATGCGGGCGAACTCGCGCCAAGGCGTGTTGGCGGATCAGCACCGAGGAGGTTTCTAGATGGATTAGTTCATGCTCGATGCACATCAGAATCGCCCACCAAGGGTTCTGCGCATCGATGGGCAAGGTTAGCGGCGCGCTGCGAATCACCTCGCTGACGGCCTCGCGTACCTGATTGCGGTACTCGCGCACGGCGGCCACGCTGGGCCAGTCATAGTGGGCGTCGTTGAGGTCGTCCCAACTCATTTCATCCACGCCGACGGCAAAGATCGACTCAAAGCGTGGGTTGATGCGCGCGTCGAGCAGGCGCGCCAGCAGCAGTTTATTGACGAAAAACGTCGCGGTATGGCCGAAGTAAAATAGCAATGGATGACGCAGGCTGATGGGTTTTTGCACGAAGCTTTGCTCGTCCACCAGCAGCTCAAACAGCTGCTCGTAACGGCTAAAGGTGCTCAAAAAATAGGCGAGAATTTCTTCGCGCTTGCTCGGCGCATCGCCGCTAATCAGGCTTGGCGTGCGCAGTGTGGTTGACACGGGCATGGACAATTCTCAAAAAAACGATGGGTTAACCATAGCGCTGATAATGTGACCTGTGCCACGTTTTTGTGCCACTGAAAACGTGAACTGCTCTCGCAACTGTGCAACGCAGTCAGCCCAGCTAGGCGGTTGGCCGGCGGGTAGTAGTAGAAAGTGTTCGGCCTAGGCTGAGCGCCGCTGCGCTTTATGCTCAGGCGCTCATCCGGCCGAGAATATTGCTTATGAGGCTAGGCTGATGCCTTGGACCTGTGCGAACTGAAACAATTGCAGTGCACTCAGGTGCTGGGCACTGCGAAAAAGGCTAAAAGTGTTTTCAGGCTGCGATAAGTATCGCCAGCGTTGCCCTACAGCTATTGTTTGTGGATTGCTGGCGGTACTCAAACCCAGGGTCAATTAGGTAAGGAAGATTTTCGATGGCCAATTCATTGCAGGGCCTTTTTCGTTGTTATTTGCTGATTTTTTGTTGTTTGCCGTTACTGGCGCAGGCTGAGAATTTTTCCGCTGATGAGGTCAATGCCGATCCGCCGGCCGAGCTAAAAGTGGCCAATCGTACGATTGCCGTGTTTCGTGCCACCTTGTTCAGTGAAGCGCCCGCAGTACGCGCGGCACGGGCACGTGCAGTGATCAACGAGGTACTCGACAGCAGTGTCAGTCTGCAAGTGAGTGTGCAACCCGTGGATCTCAGTTACATGGTGTTGCTCGGCGGGCGGCGTGGTTTTTTCATCTCGGCAAAGGATATTGATCCGCTCCTGCATGACTCGGTGCAGGCGGCGGCCAACATGGCGGCTGATAATTTGCGCCAAGTGGTGGCGGAGAACCAGGAGCGGCGCGACCTCAGCTTTATGCTCAAGGCTATCGGCTATTCAGGCGCGGCCACCCTGGTGTTTGTGCTGCTGCTGCGCTTCATCTACTACCTGCGTAGCAAGTTGCGGGCTGTTTTACCGGAGTTGATGCAGCGTCAGGTTAAAGCGCTGAAAGTAGGCAGTACCCAAGTGGTTGATTCGCATCAACTCTACCCGCTGGTGAGGCGCGTGCTGCACGCCTTGCGCTGGCTGCTGATGTTGCTGCTGGGCTACGAATGGTTGAGCTTTGTCCTCTCGCGCTTCCCTTATACCCGGCCGTGGGGTGAGAGCTTAAATAGCTACTTGCTGGATGTGGCTGTTTATCTGTTTGAGGGCATCGTTAATGCTGTGCCAGGCCTAGGCGTGGCGGTGGCCATTTTTTTCATTGCCCGCGGAATCAGTGGTTTTGCCCAGCGCTTGCTGCGCCGCATGGTCAGGCCCGCGAACAGTGAGGCTTGGCTGAACGCGGAAACCTTGCAGCCGACTAAACGACTGACCGCGTTAGCGATTTGGCTGTTTGCCCTGGCCATGGCCTATCCGTATCTGCCGGGTGCCGGTACTGATGCCTTCAAGGGTTTGTCGGTATTGATTGGCTTGATGGTCTCGTTGGGCGCCTCCAGTGTGGTTGGGCAGGCCGCGTCTGGCTTGATCCTCACGTACACCCGCACCCTGCGTCCCGGCGAGTATGTGCGAGTGGGCGAGTATGAGGGCACCGTCAGCGAGATGGGCATGTTCACTACGCGCATCCGTACGGGCGCTGGTGAGGTGCTGACTATTCCCAACTCGATGATTACCGGCAGCGTGACCAAAAACTATTCGCGTGCCCTGAATGGCCAGGGTGTGGTGCTGGATACCACCGTAACCATTGGCTATGACACCCCGTGGCGGCAAGTAGAGGCCATGCTGATCGAGGCCGTGCAGCGCACCGAGGGTTTACTCAGTAATCCGCCACCGCAGGTGTTGCAGACGGCGCTGTCAGACTACTACCCCGAGTATCGTCTGATTGCCCAGGCGGTTGCTCGTCAGCCACTGCCTAGGATGGTTTTACTCTCGGCGCTGCACGCCAATATTCAAGATGTGTTTAATGAGTACGGCGTGCAGATAATGTCGCCGCATTACATGGCTGATCCGCAGCATGAAAAACGGGTGGCCAAGGAACATTGGTATCCAGCACCCGCCCAGCCGCCGCAAACGCCTGCTTAGTGAACCTTAGCGCTGCTGGCCAGTAGGGCAGCGCTAAGGACGCCGTAAACGGTTGTTAAACAGCCGCACACCGGTGCTCGGCCCTTACTCTGCCTGTAGTTAATCGACGAACAAATCGCTCATCAGCTTGCCGTTTGGATCGTAGCGATATTGCTCGAAATCACTCTGGCCCTGTTCGCGCAAAATCTCTTCGTCAATTAGCAAACGGCCGCTGATGCTGCGTTCAGTGCTAGAGAGAATCGCGTAAGCCGCGTCGGCCATGATGGCTGGCAGGCGTGCGGCCTTCATCACGGCCATGCCGCCGGCTTCGAACTCGATGGCGGCGGTGGCGATCACGGTTTTTGGCCACAGCGAGTTGACGCTGATAGCGTACTTTTTGAACTCCTCGTGCATACCCAGTGTGAGCATGCTCATGCCGTACTTGGTGGTGGTGTACGGGCCGTAGTTGGCGAACCACTTGGGGTCGAGATTGATCGGTGGCGACAGGCTGAGGATGTGTCCCTTAGTTTTTTTCAGGTACGGCAGCGCGGCTTGGCTGCAGACCATTACCGCGCGGCTGTTGATTTGGAACATCAGGTCGAAGCGCTTGGGCGGCAAGTGCTCCACGCCCATCAGCTTGATCGCGCCGGCGTTGTTGATCAGCGCATCGATGCCGCCGAAGTGTGCGGCTGCTTGGGCCATGGCGGCTTGCACGGCGTCTTCGTCGCGCACATCCAACTGAATGGCCAAGGCTTTACCGCCAGCCGCTTCGACTTCCGCCGCCACCGAGTGAATGGTGCCGGGTAGTTTGGCGTGGGCTTCGGCGCTCTTGGCGGCGATGACGATATTGGCCCCGTCGCGGGCCGCGCGCAGGGCGATTTCGCGGCCAATGCCACGGCTGGCGCCGGTGATAAACAGGGTTTTACCTTGCAGTGACATGGAATGCTCCGGAATGTGTGGTTATTGAATTTTTGTGTGACGTAGGGTGGTCAACCGCGAAGCGTTGGCCACCGAGTGTGGTTGCCCCGGTCAATGCATATCCTGGCCAATTGGTGGCCAAGCTCCGCGTTGACCACCCTACGTTTAAGTCTCGTCCGCTTCGATTTCCACCAGTATCTGGCGGTTTTTTACCTGCTCACCTTGCTTGACGCCGATGCGGCGCACGGTGCCGTCGACGCCGGCTTTCAGCGGCTGTTCCATTTTCATGGCTTCCAGTACCAGCAACAGTTGGCCCTTGCTGACCCGCTCACCTGCGCTGACCAGCACCTCGACGATGGCACCATCCATCGGCGCTTTTACCGTTCCTGAGCTGGCGGCATTTTGTCCGCCAGCCGGTTCGTGGGTCACATCCAGCAAGTGCAGATTGCCGCAATGGCCATACAGCCAGAGTTGCTCGCCCTGTTGCTGATAAGCGATGCGCCGGCGGATGCCGTCCAGCTCTAAGGTTAACCAGCGGCCGTCGCTGGCCAGTAGCTTGAGACTGATCTGCGTGTCGCCGACCACTGCCAGCA
>JBBKVZ010000105.1:0-12501 GCA_037968715.1 Pseudomonas sp. | reverse complement strand
AAGCCATCAATCTCGGGCATCACCAAGTCAAGCAAGATGATGGTCGGTTTGATCTGCTCGGCGATGCGCACCGCGTCGCCCGGCTCACGGCAATAATGAAAATCAATGCCTATCTCTGCCGCCAAAATACGCCGCAGGGCTTCAGCCACCATCGGTTGATCATCCACCAGCATCACGAGGCAGGTTGCACCTATCGACAGGTCATCCTCGTCGCTGCTTGTTTCCTGGGGTTCGAGCATGCTTAACCTCGTTTAGCGCTGTTAGCTGCACTGGCCATCCGCACCAGTGCGGCACCGATCTGACTAGGATTCATTTGTTCTACCGCGGCATTCCACTGCGCTGCGGTGCCGGGCATGCCATACACCGCAGCGCTGGCTTTATCTTGCGCAAACGTGTGATGCCCGAGCCGGCGCAACGCGAGCAAACCCCGCGCGCCGTCTTGGCCCATACCGGTAAGCAATACACCAATAATAGTTCCCGGCCAGAACAACGCAGCACTGGCGAACAGTTCATCCACCGAGGGCCGATAGGGTTGTTCACGTGGCTCCACGCTGTAAGCCAAAGTGCCGTCTGCGCGCAGCACCAGATGATCATTACTGGCGGCCAGCAACACCTGCCCTGGCAGCGGCCGGTCGCCTTGCTGCGCGACCCGTAAAGGCAGCCGACATTCGCCGGCCAGCCAGTCGGCCATACCCGCAGCAAACTGCATATCCAAGTGCTGGGCAATCACCAGCGCCGGAGCAAAGTCAGCCGGCAGTTCGGCGAGCAACTCGCGCAAAGCCGCAGGGCCGCCGGTGGAGGCGCCGATGGTGATCAGGGTCGGCATACCAGACGCAGACTGCCCAGGGGTGGCTTTTAGCAGCTCGGGCATATGCCCACTCAACCCCGTCCGACCACGCCCCAGCAAACTATTCACCATGCGAATTTTGCCCAGCAAGGCCTCAGCACCTGCAGGGCCGGGCATCTCTACCGCGTCCAGCGCACCGGCAGTCAGCGCGTCAAACACCCGCGCGGACTGCGCCTCTAAGTCACTGGAGACAATCAGGATGGCACAGGGCTTAGTGGCCATAATCTCGCGAATCAACTGCGCACCTGTTTTATCCGGCAGGTGCAGATCCAGCAAAATTAAATCCGGCAGCTCATCGGCACAATATTGCAGCGCTTCGGCGGCTGACTCTGCCGCCCAACTAAGTTGCAAGTTCGCCTGTGTTTCGATCGCCCGGCGCAAGACTGCCCGACTGTCTGGCAGCGCATTAACTATGCCTATATGCAGGCTTTGCGGAGCTCTCATCAGTTTTCCCTTAGCGGGCCTCAGCCAATAGTTCTTTGACCGTTTGGATAAAGCTTTGATCCTGAAAACTGCCCTTGGTTAGGTAACGATCGGCGCCGACCTGCATACCTTTGAGGCGATCCTCTTCGCGGTCTTTGTAGGAAATAATCACTACTGGCAAGTGCGCTAAGCGACTGTCTGCACGCACTAAGCGCACTAACTCGATGCCATCCATGCGCGGCATATCAACATCGGTCACTAGCAGGTCATAGGCGCTGGTGCGCAGGGCATTCCAGCCATCCATACCATCGACCGCCACATCCACCGCGTAGCCCTGCATAGTCAGCAGGCCGCGCTCCACTTCACGCACAGTGATCGAGTCATCCACCACCAGAATGCGCTTCGCACCCTGCACTTGACTGTTCTTTTGCCCTTCACCCACATGGCGCAAACGACCACTGGCTAAGCGCTCAATGGAGTGCAGCAGGTCGTCAACATTTAAGATCAGTACGGGCGAGCCATCATCTAATAGCGACATCGAACTGACATCTTCTACCTTGCCCAAACGCACATCTAGCGGACGTTCCACCAACGAGCGCTCGCCGACTAACTTGTCTACCACCAGACCATAGCGCGACGGCCCCTGGCCCAGCACCACCACTGAGAGCTCATCACTCGCCGGTAGGCTGCCGGGTAACTCCAGCAACTCAAGCGCACTGACCAAACCGACTTGATAGCCTTCCAGCGACAGGTATTGGCGATTTTCCAGCGACTGTACGGCGCTACGCGCCACCTTCACCGCTTGGGCAATGCGCCCGGCCGGCAACGCAAACAGCTCGCCACCAATCAGCACAAGCACACAACGCAGCACAATCAGAGTCACTGGCAGGGTAATTTCAAAGCGCGTGCCTTGGCCTAGGCGAGTGCTGATGCGGATGGTGCCGCGCACATCCTGCAAGGTGTGCCGGACCAGATCCAAACCGACGCCGCGCCCGGAGATTTGGCTAACCTTGTCACTCAGGCTGAAATTGGGCAGGAAGATAAATTCCAGTAACTCGTGATCCTGTAGCGAGGCCGCCATGGTTTCGGTGACCAGTTGTTTGCCCACCACGGCCCGGCGCAGCGACTCAACATCGATGCCACGGCCATCATCCTCAACCACAATAGACAGCACGCCACCATGATGGCGTGCGCTCAAGCTGATCTTGCCAGCGGCAGGCTTGCCGGCCAGCAAGCGTTGCTCCAGCGGCTCGATGCCGTGGTCTGCCGAGTTTTGGATCAGGTGAGTGAGCGGTGCATTCAGGCGTTCGAGAATATCCCGGTCGACGCCCACCTCGGCGCCTTGAATATCCAGCAGCAACTCTTTCTCTAGCGACTGATCCAGGGTGCGTACCAGCCGTTTAAAACCCTGGGCCACATCACCAAAGGGCTGCATGCGGTGGGAAATCACCTCGCGACGCATCTTGCGGGTGAGATCAGTCAGCTGTGCATTGTGCGTTTCCAGCTCACCAGCGCCACGCTGCAGGAACTCATCGACACCTTCAATTTTTCTCGCCAGCTCGCTGAGCTCATGCAGCAACGTATCATCACTACCCTGCCCGGCGAACTGACGCTGCAAACGCTCCAGAGCTGACTTAGCCTCGCGAATGCGCCGCCTGGCCATAATCGACTGAGTAACGTAGCCGGCCACATTACGCGTAACGCTTAGCTCGCCCACCAGATTCATCATCCGGTTCATGCTCTCAACGCTAACCCGCACATTGCGCGCAGAGGCCGCGTTAGCCACTGCGGCAGAGGCGGCGTTGCTGCTCGGTTGCTCGGTTGCAGTGTGCGCGGCGACAGCAGGCGGCGCGGGTTCAGCCGAAGGCTCTGCGATTGGCGCTGCTGTTGCCGGCTCTGGCGGCGCTAGCTCGGCGACAGGCGGCATCGGCGGCGCCGGTTTGGCAGCCTCCGGCAAGCTAATGGGCTGCCCAACCAGCAACGCTTTGAGTACGTCACAAAGCTGGGCTGTGCGCTGGCACAGTTCGGCTGGAATCTCATCCTGCGCGGCGCCGACATTGGCCAGTACCATCAGCAAATCTGCCGCTTGAATCAGCGCATCGACATGTTCGCGCTGGATGCTCAGCTCGCCGGCGCGCGCCGCCACAAACAAATCCTCCATCACATGCGCCAGCTCAACTGCAGGTTGCAGTTCGGCAATCCGCGCGCCGCCCTTAACCGAATGGGCGGCGCGCATCAGCGCCTCCAAATGGCCGTCGTTAAGTTCTACCTGCTCGGCTTCTAGCAGGTTTTCAATCAGTACTTTCGACTGACATTCAACTTCCATGCGCAACAGCTCGCGCATGGACATTTCCCCCATATCGGCGCTGTTACTCATGTCAATACCTGCTCGACGCTATAGGTAATCAAGCCCACATCCAGCACACCCACGCGCAACCGCTTGCGCATATCCGCCTGCTGGCCCTGCACCATAACGCTGCGGGCATCGGCCTCCAGCTCGACCGTGTCGCTCACATAGCGCAGGCGTGCGCGCTCCAAGGTGCTGGGCACCGGCTGCATACTCTCTGGGGCATGCCGATAACTGCCCAGCACCTCGTCTACGGTAAAAGCAAAACCGCCACTCTGCCTGCCCAGCAGCAACATGCGCGGGATGGCCCGCCGTTTACGTTGCGCCGCTGCTTGCTCGGCCGCCTCTGCCGCTGCCCCACTCAACGCCTCCAGGCCGAGCAACGCCTCAAGCGAAACCACCAGCTCCAGCGCACCGGCAATATTAGCCAGGCCGCGCAACAACGGGTTATTGCGATGGGGGATCTGCCGCACCGCCACCGGATGGGTAATCACTTTGATGCAGCGCGCCGGCAAGGCCAGCCATTCACGGCCAATGCGAAACACCATAAAAGCGTTGCCCTTAGCTCGCATCTGGTTGGGTAGCGGCTGTGCATATCGCTCGGTGACTTTAGCCAAGTCCTCTTGCAGCGGGCGCTCCAGCAAGGTGCGGCCTGCGGCCGCATACACCGGGCAATTGCGGCAATGCACCACCTCGGGCAAGGTCGGGCAGGTCGGCGTGCGCGACCATACGCCGATCTTTCGCCAGCAATCGTCCAACTTAATCGGTTCGCTCATGCCACCCCCCTACGACTCATGACTGGCCTCGCGACGAATTCTGCGCGGTTGTTTCAGAACTGCGCGTAAGCAACAGAGTCAGCTGGGCTTTCGCCTCGCCATGTTGCGGGTCTAGATACACCGCCTTGCGATAACACTCCCGCGCAGCAGCACTATCGCCCTGTGCGTTATGCAGCAGGCCACGCAGGTAGTGCAGTTGCGCAGAGTGCTGGCCGCTGGCGAGCAACTGTTCGCAGCGCGCTTGCGCCTCTTGCAAACGTCCGGCATCGGCTAACTGACGAACTTCATCCAGTGCGTCAGTCACGGCCACCGGCGGTTCAACTGCAGTTGTCGCGGCGCTGTGTGAACGCTGCGGGCTGGTTGGACTGTCTGAACTAAACGGCATGGCCGACGGGCTGACGGGGCCACGTTTGCGTTTAGTCAGCACGGGGATACTGGGCAGTTTGGGCCGTTTGATGGCAGCCACCGGCACAGTTCGCGCCTGCGCGTCAGCTTGCACAAAAGCGCCATCGGCGCGCCGCACAAAACCAGCATTCAGTAATATCCCCGCCTCCGAATGCCCAACCAATAGAATCGCCGTGGGCGCGAGCATACGTTTGAGCCCAGCGATAAAACGCTCGCGGCCATCGTGATCGAGGTAAATCAGCAAATTTCGGGTAAACACCACATCGTAGGTCTGGCTGTTAAAGGGCGCAGGCAAAGTCGTTACGCTGCCCTGATAGAAACTGACCTGAGCCTTAACGCTTTCATGCAGACCATAGGCATTGCCCTGCATCTCGAAAAAGCGCTGGCGAAAACTATTGTCGATGGCCCGAAATGAGTTGCTGCCATAACGTGCCTGTTGCGCCAGCAGCAAGGCGCGAAAACTGACATCGAGGGCATGTACCCGAAAGCGACTGGCCGCCATACCCATATCAAACAGGGCCATGGCGATCGAGTAAGGCTCTTCGCCGGTGGCGCACGGAATACTGGCAACGCTGAAGGGGCGGCCAGATTGATTATTGGCCTGCGTTTGACGGGCTTGCTGGCGCAAGCACTCGAAGGCACTGTCTTCACGGAAGAACCACGTTTCCGGCACCGTGACTTCTTCAATCAGCTCCTGCACCTCATCGCGCGAGGCATCCAAGCGTGCCTGATACGCTTCACTGCTCTGACAGCCGGTGGCGACCATACGCCGCTGCATGGCATGACGAACCGCGCCCTCACTGATGGACGCCGGATTAAGGCCAATCTCGCGCTGCAACACCTGAATAATCCCGGCCAAATTCATGACAGTTCATTCGCCTCGGGGTACAGGCTGTCCAACACGTCAGCACCGAGCAAATGCGCCAGCTGAATCAGTTGCAGCATGTCCGGGCTGTCCGTACACAGCCGGTCAAGATAGGGCGAGTTGTCCAGCCGCAAGGGCATGGCGTTGAGCTGCTGCGGGTCCAGTGTCAGAGTGCCCACCGCACGCTCAACCAACACCCCGACCAACCGTGGTTGGCCTTTAGCCAGCTGCACACGCACCATCAGCAATCGGCTACTCATGCGCTGTTGGCACGGCTGCTGAATGGTCAGCTGACAAAGGTCAAGCACCGGCACAATTTGCCCACGGTAGTTGAGCAAGCCGCCGACATAAGCCGGCGCATGCGGCAAGGCGCGCAGATTGAGCAGCGGCAATACTTCGACGATATCGCGCAAGGCCAGCGCATAACGCTGCTCACCCAAATGAAAAGCGATGCACTGCACGCTTAATCTCCGACTTTAAACTTGGTCGCCGCCATTTGCAGGCGCTGGGAAGCCTCGTTGAGTTGATCGACCACCTGCGCCGATTCGCGCATGGCCTGCGCCGTACCCTGGATGGTCTGGCTAAGCTGCTCGATGGCCAAGTTGATCTGCTCGGCGCCGTCCGACTGCACCTGCATCACTTCGTACACCGATTCAAAATGCGGAGTCAGCTCCTGCACACTTTTCACGATCCGCGCCAACCGCTCGCCAACCTTGGCCACCTGCGCCACACCACGGCGTACTTCCTCGGAAAACTTCTCCATGCTCATCACGCCGGAAGACACCGCCGACTGCATCTCCTTGACCATCTGTTCGATGTCCCAAGTTGACACCGCTGTTTGGTCCGCCAGGCGACGAATTTCCGTGGCTACCACGCCAAAACCAATGCCATGCTCACCGGCTTTGTCCGCCTCGATGGCCGCATTTAGCGACAGCAGGTTGGTTTGATCGGCCACCTTGTTGATGGTCGATACCACCGAGCCAATGTTGTTGGCTTTCTCGCTGAGCACGGCCAAACGCGACGAAATGCTCTGCGTAGCGTCCATCATCTGGCTCATGGTGGCCTCCATCTCCAGCAGGTCCTCACGTCCACTTTCCGCCAAGCTAGAAGCCGTATCCGCGCCCTGCGCCACCTCATCCATATTACGTACCAGCACCTTGGCGGTATTGGCGATTTCTTTGGTGGAGGCCACCACTTCAGTGGCGGTGGCTGCTTGCTCGGTAGCCGTGGCCTGCTGCTCCTTGATGGATGCCGCCAACTCGCTGGCCGAACTGGCCACTTGAATACCTGAGCGCTGCACCTTACCGACTAGGTCTTGCAGGCTGTCGGCCATTTTATTAAAGGCCATCCCCAAGCGACCGAGTTCATTACCCTCACGAACATCGATACGCACGCTCAGCTCACCTTCAGCCAAGCGCTGGGTTTGTTCCATCATGTGCGAGAGCTGACGGTTGATGCCGAACAGAATCCACAAGCCGGTTAAACCGCCAAACAACACACCACCCAACACCAGCGACCAACCAAGCCATTTGCTGGTCTTGGCCTCTGCGCGCGCCTCTGCATAAATACGCTTAGTCTCGTTAATTTGTAGCTGCAGGCCTTCCTCCACCTTAACCGCGATGGGGTCCACGACAACTCGTAATTCATGCAGGCGAAACTGCAGCAGCGCCTCTTCATCCTGTGCGCGCAGAATTTCCTTTAAGTGCACGAGCGCCTGATCGGCCGCTTTCAGGATGGGCTGCATATCTTTAATCAGCTGCTCTTCTTCCGGTAACTGCTTAGTCAGCACATAAGCAGCCCAGCTAGCCTTAGCACTCTGTTCATCGCGTTCTATCAACGCCAAGCCTACGTTCCACTCCAGTTTGCCAGTCATCACCTGCTCAGCCACTGCCGCCACGGTAATGCCATACACCGTACTGACGTGACTGAGTTGTTGCATCGGTAAAATCCGATCCTCGTACACAGTACGCAGCTGCGCGGAAATGGTTTCGACACCTCCTACCCCAACCCGACCGACAATCCCCACGATGATCGTCATCACCACGATCAGCAGAATCAGTTGTTGTTTGATTGATACTTTGGACATAAAAAATCCTTGGCTGCTGAAGTTCACGCAAATCCCGCCAGCGTGAACTCACACCTGGCGATTGTGTTTTATAGGTCGAATCGTTATCCCTTAGACCTGCGCCGCCGAAGTCGAAAACTTGCCGGCATAAGCCGCGAGGTGGCAAGAGCAGAGTAGCCGCTGCCACCGAACAACACACGTTAGCCGGTACTTTTGCGGCGAAATCAGCCCGAGCACTCAAGATCGAACAAAGCTCAACGACCGCGAACCTGATGATGCGGATCGCCGTGCGCGAAGCAACCCTAACTGCCGGCAAAATTATGCTGCTGAGCAGCCCATAAATATCCACAGACGAAACCCTACCTCCTGCCGTACCGAACAGTAACCGGGATATTTTCTGCTATACCCAGATTAGCGCCTTGACCTTGCTAGGCCCGCCCAGCGCACTACTCAGGATCGTTTTACCTATGCCCGACAGCATCGAAAAAATCCGCGTTCTAGTAATTGATGATCAGACCATGGTGGTCGAAGCCATCCGCCGCTTACTGGCCGATCAGGACGACATGCAGGTTTTCAGCGAAACCAATTCACTGCAGGCGCTGAGCGCTGCATTGGGCGCCCGCCCCGATATCATCCTGCTCGATCTAGTGATGCCCGATGTCGATGGCTTTCAGGTAGTGCAAAGTATTCGCCGCCAGCCAACCTTGGTTGATGTACCGGTAATCGTATTGTCGTCCAAAGAGGACCCGCGACTGAAAGCGCAGGCCTTCGCCTTAGGCGCCGACGACTACATGGTTAAGGTGCCGAACAAATTAGAACTGATCGCGCGTATTCGCCATCACCTTGCCTGCGTCCCCGGCGAAGCCGAGAAACAGTTACGCGAATGCCAGCAACAACTGCATGAGGCACTTGCGGCGCTGAAAAAACTCCCCAACATCGACGCTGCCATCTGCATGCCTAACCGTGCTGGGTTTGATCTGGCACTGGAGAAAAACTGGCAGCTAGGCAAAGCCAGCCAGAAGCCTTTGGCCTTAGTGCTGTGCCGCATCAGCGAATATGCCGCTTGGCAAACTGCCAGCCCGGATAGCAGCCGTCTGATGCTGTGCAAAGTTGCCGCTGCGTTAACCTTGCAACTACACAACCCAGGTGACCTGATAGCCCGATTTGCCGACGACTGTTTTGCCTTACTGCTCCCCGATACACAGCTTGTGGCTGCGACTCAATTGGCCAACGATGCACGACAAAATCTAGATCAGCTCAAGCTGCCCGCACCCCATTGCGCAGACAGCTTCATCAGCCTGGCAGTAGGCATGGGGGCAGTAGTCGCCGAGGCAAGCAGCAGCGCAGACACCCTATTGAAAATGGCCAGCGATGCTCTCGACCCAGCAGCCGCAACCGCTCAGCCAACAGCCGCCACGGCATCCGCTGACGCTGCGCCAGCTGCAGATACAGAGGCAGCCGAGCCCGCTGCCGCCGCAGAAGTACCTCCCGCCGAATAGCCAAATAGCCAAATAGTGAGCAACGAAAGAGTACCGGCCAACCCATAGCGCAGCCGAATGCGGCCCGACAGTGCACAGGGCAAGGTGAGCAGCGAATGGCGTTTGCAGTGATGGGTGTGGAGCTGAGTGGGCGTGAGCAGATTGCGGCAGATATCCGCGCACTGCAGCTCAGCAGGTGGCTAAACAGCTTAATCTCAGGAGAAACAGGACAATCAGCGACTAACTAAATAGTACATTGATTGCCTGCTATGGCCATTGCGGCCCTCTCCTGAACTCAAGTCCTACAGACGACTCGATTGACGCTTAGAGCCCAGCAGCCAAACGTGAGCCTTGGTTGATCGCGCGCTTGGCGTCCAACTCAGCTGCAACATCGGCACCACCGATCAAATGCACTGACTGCCCTGCCGCCTCAAGAGCAGCCTGCAACTCACGCTGCGGGTCTTGGCCGGCACAGATAATCACGCTATCCACCGCCAACAACTGTGGCTCGCCATCAGCAATGCGAATGTGCAGCCCAGCGTCGTCAACTTTCAGGTATTCAACACTGTTAAGCATTTGCACATTTTTGTTCTTCAAGCCGGCGCGATGAATCCAACCGGTTGTTTTGCCCAAACCATCACCTACTTTGCTTTTCTTACGCTGCAGCAAGAACACCTCACGCGCAGGAGCGTGAACTTCGGCTTTAATGCCGGCAACGCCACCACGTGCCACTAGGTCTTTATCGATACCCCATTCTTTCCAGAATGCGTCGCGATCCAAGCTAGTCGACTGACCTTGATGAGTAATGAACTCTGACACGTCAAAACCAATACCGCCGGCACCGATCACCGCAACACGTTGACCGACTGGTTTGCGGCCAAGAATGGCATCCAGGTAGTTGATCACCATCGGATTTTCTACGCCTTCAATCGCCGGAGTACGCGGCGCAATGCCGGTAGCCAGAATGATTTCATCAAAGCCGCCAGCTACTAGGTCCGCCGCACTCACCCGCGTGTTCAAGCGCAGTTCAACACCTGTGGTGGTTACTTTGCGTGCAAAGTAACGCAGCGTTTCCGAGAACTCTTCTTTACCCGGCACGCGCTTAGCCACGTTGAACTGGCCGCCGATTTCGCTGGCCGAATCAAACAAGGTCACCTGATGGCCACGCTCAGCCGCGACGGTGGCAGCCGACAAACCAGCAGGGCCGGCGCCGACCACGGCAATTTTCTTCACCGCCACGGTTTTGATGTAGTTCAATTCGGTTTCGTGACAGGCCCGCGGGTTAACCAGGCAGCTGGTCAACTTGCCGCTAAACGTGTGATCCAGACAGGCTTGGTTACAACCGATACAGGTATTGATCTCATCACTGCGGCCGGCAGCAGCCTTATTCACAAACTCAGGATCAGCCAAGAATGGACGCGCCATGGAGATCATATCGGCATCGCCTTCGGCCAACACTTGCTCGGCGATTTCTGGAGTATTGATGCGGTTGGTGGTGATCAACGGGATGCTGACTTCGCCACGCAACTTGGCGGTAACCTTGGTAAAGGCCGCACGCGGCACTTTGGTGGCGATGGTTGGAATGCGCGCTTCGTGCCAGCCGATGCCCGTGTTGATAATAGTTGCACCGGCTTGCTCAACGGCCTTAGCCAGCAATACGACCTCATCCCAACTGCTGCCGCCTTCAACCAAATCGAGCATCGACAGGCGATAGATAATGATGAAGTTAGGGCCGACGGCCTCACGCACCCGACGAATGATTTCCACCGGCAGGCGCATACGATTTTCGTAGCTACCACCCCAACGATCAGTCCGCTGATTGGTATGCAGGACTAGGAACTGGTTAATGAAATAACCTTCCGAACCCATGATTTCAACACCGTCGTAACCGGCCACTTGCGCCAGCGCCGAGCAGTTAACGAAGTCCTGTATCTGCTGTTCAATACCCGCCTCATCCAGTTCGCGCGGCTTAAACGGGTTAATTGGCGCTTGAATGGCGCTCGGCGCTACCGATTGCGGGCTGTAGGCATAACGGCCAGCATGCAGAATTTGCATGCAGATTTTACCGCCCGCCTCGTGCACCGCCTGAGTAACAACCTTGTGTTTCTCGGCTTCTTCTAGTGTGGTCAGTTTAGCCGCGCCGGCATATACGCCACCCTCAACGTTTGGGCCAATACCGCCAGTCACCATCAAGCCAACGCCACCTTGCGCACGTTCGGCAAAGTAGGCGGCCATGCGCTCAAAGCCACCCGGCTTTTCTTCTAGGCCGGTGTGCATCGACCACCTCAGGGTGCGATTGCGCAGGGTGGTAAACCCTAAATCGAGTGGCGCTAACAGGTGTGGGAAATGAGCAGCAGGCATAGAAACTCCAAGACGGGCAGCGTTTACACGGAATGTCGAAAACCTTAAAAATGGCATCGATCAGTTATGTACTGACAATAAAGATCCATCGGGTGACGATCAATGACTCAAAATCACTACTTATTGATCTAAATGCGCAGCGCGTATTGGCAAGCACTTACGCAAGACCTAACCTGAAGAGTAAACCAGACGCGCAAAAACACCACGCGCATGCCCCACCACGGTTAAGGTCTGAACTCACCCAGGCCAGCATCAACAATCCCTAGCCATCCAGAAAGTGCAGACAACCCATGAAAGCACCTCGCGTTCGCCTTGGTGATTTATCCGTTAGCTTCGTGCAACCCCTCGCTGAGAGTGTGCAGGCATGCGGAGAAAATCCGCAGGCACTCCTCGAACAATTTGGTTTGGATGCGGCTCGCTTAGCCGAGCCACGCGCACGCTTATCGATCCCGCGTTACATGCGTCTTGGCCATGCAGCCATCCAACTAACCAAGAGCACGCACCTAGGCCTATTAATGGGCCAGCACAGCCGCTTCAACCAAGCTGGACTCGCCGGCATTACTGCAGCGCAAGCGCCCACAGTACGTGAAGCCGCGCGCACGTTAATCCGTTACGAGCCGTTGTACGCCTATAACTATCGGGGCCAGTCGAGCTTCCACGAAGACGCTCAAGGTGCCTGGCTGCGGTTCTATTCAATCAGCCCGTATAACGCTTACAACCGCTTCGTCGTCGACTCAGTACTATCTGGCTGGCTAACGCAATTGAGCCAACTGGCCGGACAAACCCTAAGCGCGGAAAAAACCTGCATCGAGTTTGCAGAGCCCAGCTACGGCGAATACTACACACACGCGTTTCAAGGCCCGCTGGAGTTTGCCGCCGACTGTAATCAACTACAGCTGAGTCGAGCCAGCCTAGCCTTGCGCAATCCACAGCA
>JBBKVZ010000104.1:0-4394 GCA_037968715.1 Pseudomonas sp. | reverse complement strand
TTGCAATACCTGCGCACCTTCGCCCGGGAACAATAAAACAGCTCTGTAAGCTGGATCATTTAGCAACCCGACTAGTTGTGGAAAAGTCTCAGCAACAACTAGCTCTGAGTTACACAATCCAAGCACAGCTAAGCGTGCAGTATTCAGCGCATGTTTGGCTTCGTCGGGGTGCTGTAAAATCAGCACTCGAGTGCGGCTTCTCAGTCGAGGAATAAGTGCGCACAGGCAATGCGTTTGTGGACGCAGGCAACGCGAGCATTGGGCGCGCGACACACGTTCAACACCCTCCAAACCCATCACCTATCAAGCCACAATAGCTTTGCGTCGATACGGGAATACGTCGATCACTTTGCCAGCGCGAATGGCTTCTTGCAGACCTTGCCAGAACTCGACTGTGAACAAGTCTCCGTGCAACTGGTTGAACAAGCGGCGCTGGCGAATATCGGCAAACAGAAACGGCGGAAACTCCTCAGGAAACACATCAAGCGGCCCTACCGAGTACCAAGGCTCAGCGGCCATCTCTTGCTCGGGATAAAGCGCTTCGGGAATTTTTCGAAAGTTCACTTCAGTCAGATAACTGATTTCGTCATAGTCATAAAACACCACTCGACCGTGGCGAGTAACACCAAAGTTCTTCAGCAACATATCACCCGGGAAAATATTCGCCGCAGCCAATTGCTTAATAGCTAAGCCATATTCCTCTAGAGCATCTCGCACTTGCGCTTCAGTGGCGTGCTCAAGGTAGATGTTCAACGGCGTCATTCGCCGCTCGGTCCAGCAATGTCGCACCAAGACCTTGTCGCCTTCAACTTGCACAGTAGAGGCGGCAACTTCCAGCAATTCGGCCAGACATTCGGGATCGAATTTACTTAGTGGGAATCGGAAGTCAGCGAACTCTTGAGTGTCAGCCATACGGCCAACTCGGTCGACGCTTTTCACCATTCGATATTTTTCGATAACCGTAGCACGCACGACATTTTTCGACGGCGCGAAACGATCCTTGATGATTTTGAATACGGTATTAAAACCCGGCAGCGTAAACACACTCATAACCATGCCGCGCACACCAGGCGCCATGATGAATTTGTCATCGACATTGGCCAGATGATTGATTAGCGAGCGGTAAAACTCAGATTTGCCATGCTTATAAAAACCGATTGAGGTGTATAGCTCGGCCACATGTTTATTGGGCATGATGCGCCGCAGAAAGCCGATAAATTCGGCAGGATAGCCAACCCGGACCATAAAGTAGGAGCGGGTAAAGGAGAAAATAATCGACACCTCCGCCTCATCGGTAATCAACGCATCAATCTGGATGCCTACCCCTTCGCGATGCAACACAGGAATTACCAGCGGCCATTGCTCATCGCTGGTAAAAATCCGCCCAACCAAGTAGGCACCTTTATTGCGATACAGCCGCGAGGCATACAGTTCAATACATAGAGCGGGGTCTTTACACACCCAGTCAGGCAGACTTTCGCGCAGCTGTTTGTGCAGGCGCGCCAAGTCCCGCTCTAGGTCGTCATAGGGAACCTCAAAGCGATAATCTTCAAACATTTGCCGCAGAGTTTGCTCAAGTTCGCCTTTAGGCTGATACACCCGAGTTTGCGGTGGCCGCTCATTAAGGCGCAAGGCCGGACGGGTGGTATGAATAAACATGCAGCCATCGGTAATCTGATCGTGATTAAACAGCTCACAGAAAATCGAGTTAAACCAAGTCTCCGCCAACTCATCATCAAAACGCACGTCGATCAAGCTGATGTAAGCGCTTTTAACCAGCGGCCACTGCTCGACAGCCAGTAAAACCTCATCACTGTAGGCCGACGCCAAGCTACGACCTACTTCGATGGCTTTCTCTTCATAGAGGTTGATCCGCTCAGCCGCAGCCTGCTGGATCTCTTGCCACTGCGCCTGCTCAAAACGCACCCGCGCGCCGTTGGTGATTTGCCGGAAACACTCACGGTAGTCATCAAAGCCATCAAGAATAAGCGTGGCGATAGCGCCGGCTGGCCATTGCAGTGGCATGAGAGAACCTCAGAAGCGAGAAAAGAATGTCGAGCTTAGCTATAGCCGGCGCTCAGGAAAAGCCCAACACTGGTAATCCCTGGATAATTACCCGATAAGGCGCTATCCAATCTAGGCCCCCGAATGCCCCTAGCTGCCAATCACCCCGCCATCATCTTTGACAATTAACACTGTGGTCGAGCGCGGACGGGTTTTGCCGTCGCTGGCAGGGAAGCTGATACCGGGGTGCTGGATATTCGCCCACATCGCTTTGCCGTCCGGGCTCCAGGCCAAGCCGGTGATTTCACAGCCGCGCGGGCCGACCAAAAAGCGCCGCACTTCCCGGCTTTGCGGGTCGGCGCAGAGCAGTTGATTGCAGCCCATGGCTTGCATGGCAGGCTCTGCATCGTCGTAGTCGGTCTGAATCCACAGCCGGCCCTGGGCGTCGAAGGCCACTCCGTCTGGCGAAGAAAACAGATCGCCTTGAATGCTGCCGGTGAGATTGTTCGGCACTGGCTGACCATCCTTAGCCTTGGCGCCGCGCGCTTCACCGGCGAGTAAAAACAGCTCCCAGGTGAAGCGGCTCGCAGTCGGATCGGCATCTTGTTCGTTAAAACGCAGAATCTGCCCGTGCAGGTTGTTGGCCCGAGGGTTGGCCGCATCCAGAGGCTGTTTAGTGCCACGCCCGTCGTTGTTGGTGAGGGTGACGTAGACCTCACGGGTTTGCGGGTGCACGGCGGCCCATTCGGGCCTGTCCATCGGCGTGGCACCGGCGCGGTCGGCGGCGCTGCGGGCGTTGACCAGCACTTCGGCCTGACTGGGAAAGCCGTGCTCGGCTGTCAAGCCATGTTGCCCCTGCACCAGCGCCAGCCACTGGCCGCTGCCGTCGCTATTGAGCTTGGCCGCATACAGGGTGCCCGCATCCAGCAGGTGTCGACTGGCCTTGGGGTTGGCGGCGTCATGTTTGCCGGCGGGGACGAACTTATACAGGTACTCGCCCTTGGCATCGTCGCCGGAATAGAACGCCATGCGCCCGTCGTCGCCCAAGCTCAGGGCAGCACACTCACGGCTAAAGCGACCGAAGGCGGTGCGTTTGATCGGTTGCGCCTGCGGGTCGAAGGGATCGATCTCCACCACCCAGCCAAAGCGATTCGGCTCGTTGACGTGGCCGCCATGCAGCTGATCGGCATACGGTGTGGCATCGAAGCGCGGGTCGGCGGTTTCCCAACCGTAATTTTTACTGGTGCCGCTGCTGGCCAGACCATAGCGTTTGTGCGCCACGCGCTGGGCAAAGTCGGCCGGGTCGCGATTGATAAAGTAATTGGGCCAGTTTTCCTCACAAGTAAGAAAGGTGCCCCAAGGCGTGATGCCCGTGGCGCAGTTATTCAAGGTGCCAAGCACTTGCAAACCACTGGGGTCTGAGACGGTTTTCAGTAAATCGTGGCCACCCAGCGGCCCGGCCAGACGCATCGGCGTAAGCGCGCTGATACGCCGGTTATAGGGCGAGTCCATGACCCGCTGCCACTGGCCATCGACGCCTTTTTTCACCTCGATGATGCTCACGCCGTGGGCGGCCTGTTCCTTACGCACCTCGGCGAGCGGACGCGGCTTGGTTTGATCGATCTTGCCGGACGGGTGCAACGGTGGGTTGACGTATTCGTGATTCATCACCAACAGGCCACGCTCGCTTTCACCGGGGAAGGCAAAAAAGTCCATGCCATCGTGGTTGTCGCCGGCCTGTTTCAGCTGCGCCTGCCAGTCGTCGCTGGCGTCCGGATTCCAAGCCGGGGCACCGGCCTCCACCGGGTCACCCCAAGAGAAAAACGGCACGGCGCGATAGCCCTCGGCCACCAACACACGGTCGAACGCCGGGTCGATCTGCACCGGCACGCCCTTGAAGTTCAGCAGCGAACTGGCGCGGACTTGGCCACAGGCGCTGATGCCACCGGCGAAGAAGCCGAGGGCTGCGAGCGCTAGGCCACCCTTCAACAGATTGCGCCGACTCGGGCTAATGAGTTCGGCCAGCGGCGTATTGTGGCTGGGATTGATCGACTGATCATCATGGGCTTCAAGGCTGGCGTGGAAACGCGAGTGATCCGCTTGACTCATGGGTTATTCCTTAATTCGGTAATGAAAGGTATTGCGGACGTTGTCCACAGCCACGGCGTGGCCATCCACGATGCGTGGCTGATAGCGAAAGGACTTAGCCGCCACCAAGGATGGGCGGACGAATAACGGATGACAGTCGCCAACCACTAGTGGGTTGTCCACGCGGCCTGCTGAAGTGACGCGGTAAGTCACACTGCAATCGCCTTCAATGCCTTTATCCAAAGCTCGGTCGGGGTAATCCGGGGCCTCTTTGGCAATCGGCAGGTACTGGCGGCTGGCAT
>JBBKVZ010000103.1:0-2894 GCA_037968715.1 Pseudomonas sp. | reverse complement strand
CGATCAGGGCCTTATCCGGGGCACTCATGGCCCAGTCAAACTGCAGCGCCAAACGCGAGTCGAGGTTCGCTTCCAGCCCACCGATATTGAATGGCAACGCCCAAGCAGGTGCCGCCAGTGTGCAAGACAGCATAAATAGCCCGCGCTGCAGCGCAGGGCAACAGAGGCGAGGAAACGTCGGACAAAACAACAGGAACATGGGCTTCTCTGCAAATTACTTGGGGCAACACCAACGATGCCTAGGCATAAATACTGACGGCCGCCAGTCTCCGGTGCCAAGCAGCCCTAGGCAAGGGGTGGCGCGCGCCTAGCCAATAAAAACGGGCTGCCAGTCAAAGCTGGTAGCCCGTCTATATGCTGCATCTTATGCGGCTATATCCACCGCCGCTGAACGCGTGACCCCGCTACGGCAACTCGCCCCTAAACACTCGACAAGCAATCGCTGTTGCTGGCTTGCCATTTGGCCACTTCAACCCGAATAACCTTTTTATCCAACTTGCCGACGCTGGTTTTCGGGATTTCGCTGATCACCGCGATCTGCCGCGGAATGCCCCATTTATTGATCCGGCCTTCTTCAACATAGGGCAGCAAATGCTCTTGCAAGCCTTTGGCATCCAAGCTCTGGCCTTCGTGCAGAACCAGCAAGGCAAACGGCGTTTCACTCCAGCGCGGATCAGGCACACCAATCACCGCCACCTCACGCACGGCGGCATGCCGGCTGATCAGGTCTTCCAGCTCCAGCGAGGAAATCCACTCACCGCCGGTTTTAATCACATCCTTAATGCGGTCACGAATGTCGATGTAACCCAGCTCGTCCAAGGTCGCCACATCGCCGGTGTGCATCCAGCCGTGCTGCCACAGCTCAGCGCTTTTTTCCGGCTCACGGAAATAGCCTTGGGTTAGCCAAGGCGCGCGCAATACCAACTCACCTTGGGTTTGACCGTCGGCCGGCAGGCGATTACCTGCCTCATCCATAATGGCTACATCGACCAAGGCCACCGGTACACCGGCTTTAATGCGGAAGTTGATTTGCTGGTCTTCGCTGGCGGCCAGCAACTCTTCATTCACATAGGCACAGGAAATAATCGGGCAGGTTTCCGACATACCGTACGCGGCGGTCAGTTGGATGCCACAGTCTTTGGCCCGCAGATAGAGCGAGCGGGTCAAGGCGGCGCCGCCGATAATCACCCGCCAGCCGTTGAAGTCCAGCCCTTGCGCGGCCTTGGTGCCCATGACCATTTGCAAAATGGTTGGCACGCAATGGGAGAAGGTAACTTTCTCGCGCTTGAACAACTCTACGAGCATTTCTGGCTCGTAACGGCCCGGATACACCTGCTTGATGCCCAGCATGGTCGCTACATAGGGCATGCCCCAGGCGTGCACGTGGAACATCGGGGTGATCGGCATGTACACATCATCGGTGCCCATTAGACGAATGCTGTCCAGCGAGCCGGTGGTGGTAGCCAGCGCCAGGGTATGCAGCACTAACTGGCGGTGAGTGAAGTACACGCCTTTCGGGTTGCCGGTAGTGCCGGTGGTGTAAAACGTGGTGGCGACTGAGTTTTCATCAAAGTCGGCAAAGTCATAGGTTGGGCTGGCGGCGGCCAACAGGTTTTCGTATTCGCCGACCAGATTGAACAAATCGGCGCTTTTCTCGGCAGCATCGGTGAGTAAAATGGTCTTCTGTACCGTCTGCAGATGCGCCCCGATGGCGGTAAAAATCGGCACAAAGTCACTGTTAATCAGCACGAATTTGGCTTCGGCGTGGTTCATTGTGTACAAAATTTGCTCAGGTGAGAGCCGCACGTTTACGGTCTGCAGCACGGCGCCCAGCATCGGCACGGCAAACATGCATTCAAGGTAACGATGGCTGTCCCACTCCATCACCGCCACGGTATCGCCGGCCTGCACACCGGCTTCGGTCAGCACGTTGGCCAGGCGGGCGATACGTTCAACCAGGGTTGGGTAACTAAAGCGCTGCGTGTCGCGATAGACGATTTCGCGGGTACGCTCATAGCGCGCACCAGACACCAACAGGCTTTTGATCAGCAGCGGCATTTGGTGCGCATTGGCGGCTGGGGGAATTACACGTGTTTGCAACATAGGAGAGACCTCAAAGCTGGGTTTATTGTTGAAATTTTTATTACTGCAATTGAAGACGCTCTAAGCGTTTTTATCTTCGCGGCGACCATCCGGTCGCTGCACACACAAAAAACACCATCCGTGACTCTTTTTGCGTTTAGGGTCAGCCGGTAGAATAAACCGCAGAAAAGAGTTTTATCCACCCTCCTCTTATTACATGACAAAGGTAGAGTTTGATGTCCGATATCGTCATCGTCAGCGGCGCCCGTACCCCAATGGGCGGTTTTCAGGGCAGCCTGGCCAGCGTACCTGCCGTGGAACTGGGCGCCATCGCCATCCGTGAAGCCGTGGCACGCGCGGGCATTGCAGCCAGCGATGTAGAGGAAGTTATCATGGGTTGCGTGTTGCCTGCAGGCCTCAAGCAAGGCCCGGCCCGGCAAGCCGCATTAAATGCCGGGCTACCCAGCGCTGCCGGCTGCACCACCGTCAACAAGCTCTGCGGCTCGGGAATGAAGGCTGTGATGCTCGCCCACGACGCGCTAAAAGCCGGCAGCAACAGCGTAATGGTCGCCGGCGGCATGGAAAGCATGTCCAACGCCCCGTATATTTTGGAAAAAGCCCGCACCGGCCTGCGCATGGGCCACGGTGAGATCAAGGACCACATGTTCCTCGATGGCCTGGAAGACGCCAGCAGCGGCCGGCTGATGGGCTCGTTCGCACAAGAGACCGCCGACGCCTACGGCATCACCCGCGAAGAAATGGACGCCTACGCGATTGAGTCGCTCAAGCGTGCGCAAAACGCCATTAACAGT